>NZ_JAAIUN010000002.1:0-212163 GCF_013317245.1 Blautia sp. MSK.20.85 | reverse complement strand
AACGCGCGACCTTGCCAAGGTCGAGACCGCGGGTTCGAGCCCCGTCTATCGCTCTCATCGGAAGATGAACTTTTATAATTTCATAACTGCGGGTGTAGTTCAATGGTAGAACACCAGCCTTCCAAGCTGGATACGTGGGTTCGATTCCCATCACCCGCTTGTGCGATAGTGGCGTAGTTGGTAACGCGCGACCTTGCCAAGGTCGAGACCGCGGGTTCGAGCCCCGTCTATCGCTCTTTGAAGCTCTGAGTAATCTCAGAGCTTTTTTTGTATAAACAAAGAATGCAGTGGTTAAACATAAAAAATCCTCCGCTTTATTTTACAGCATTTCCATAAATTACTGCAGCAGGTTCAGAAATTCATACTCTGAACAACTTCCTTTTGATGCATTCATTTCCGGAACTGCTATAGGTGGCAGAGGATTTTTACGTTATGTGTAGCGTAGTATCTTATTCGGTTGCTTTTTCCTGATCGATCAGTGTGTAGAAAGTCAGAAGATAAAGCCCACATAAGCCAACAAGCCCGTAGATGATCCGGGAAAGCCAGCTCATGCTTCCGAACAGAAACGCTACCAGATTAAAATTAAAGAAGCCGATCAGACCCCAGTTTATGGCGCCGACCACGGCAATGGTCAGAGCGAAATACTGCAGACATTTATTTGCCATAAGTCACCATCCTTTCGTTATACAGGAGATAGTTTTTCACGGAATCGAAAAAAATATACACGGGAATGAGAAAAAGAAAAAACGGAAATTTCTGACAGTCATGAAAAATCATGAAAGAGAAATTTCCGTTTTATTGAATTCAGATCAAAATATCTGCCTGATAATGCGGGTGCTTTACTTCAGTTTCAGAACCTGGGAAGTTGTCTGTCCGCCGCCTACGTTGAGAGTTTCTTTTCCCTGAAGGGTCACATCACTGGTGGTATCTTTCAGAAGAAATACCTGGCATACAGTGACAGTCTTTCCGGGATCAATGGTGTTCATGTAATTGTCTACAGCGTCATCGGTGGCTTCCGGATAAGTTCCTTCCAGAGATTCTCCGTTCTGGGAAGCCTGGAGAGTGAAGTCCACAAATGCGCTGGACTGGGAATCGCCAGAGTTTGTGTAATCGTAGTAGATCATCAGACATGGATTTCCGCCGTAATCATTGGAGATTGCAAACTGCTTGAACCGGACGGAGAATTTGTCTGTTGTAATATCAATGGATGCGCCTGTAGCCTGTGTGGAATCAGAAGCGGCACCTGTGGATTCGGCGTCCGTACCGGAACTGTCTGCTGTGCTGTCATCTGTAAGTTGAGATGAAATTTCGTCTTTTACGCTTTTGAAGTTTGCACACATAACTTTGACAGTAGTATCATCCAGAGAAACGATCTTCCAGTCATTTCCAATCTTGATCAGCGGGTAAGTGATATCGATTTCGCTGTATTTCTCGTCAGCGGTGGAGGCATTTTCTGCAAGAAGAGAGGCAAGCATCTCCTGAATATCATCCTGTGTCATTTCTTTCCCGGCATAGGCGGCAACTGCGACTTTGCGGGTATACTCCTGAATGGTAGCTGCGTAGATGTTGGTTCCATCGATATATTTCATATGGACGGTTACTTTTGCGGTGCCATTCTGGATGTCAAATTTGTTTTTGGTGATCTTGTAAGTCATTTTTTTGTTGACGGTAGTGAAGAAATCTGTGTAGGCGGAATCACGGATATCCGCATCATCCAGAGCACTGAGATCGTGACTCTGGAGAAGGTTCTCCATGGTGGTAAAATCCATGTTCTGCATACCTGTGAGAAATTCTTCTGTGGCTGTTACCGGTTTATGGCGCTGAACCATATACCAGGCAGTTCCGCCGGCCACTGCAGCAATCAGAAGAATGATCAGGCATATCATAAGTGGTTTTTTGCTTTTTTTCTTTCTGCGTGGTGTATCCTCTTCGAAATCATTGGAGATCAATGACCTGGAGAGCTCATCATCATAAAAATCATTATTGTCTTCTGTATTCATTATTCCTCCTTATAATAAGTCATTCTGGTTTTCGGGTAAGATAAACCAGATGCAGAGTTGCCGGATATGGAGTGAACCGTAACACATCTGGTTTACCGTAACGATTATAACATAGGTTTACTGTTTGAGAAACCCCCTGTGTTATGATATACTCTAAGATACAAAAAAATGGTTGTGGCTGCGGAAAAAGCAGCAGAAAAAGATGAGGTGAAATATGATGCGAACAATTCAGTACTCATTCCCTTCAAAAGCAGACGGACTGGAAATTTCCTGTCTGGCGGTGGTGCCGGAACTGGGACGTGATGAGAAATACAAAGGCATTATTCAGATTGTTCATGGGATGAGTGAATATAAGGAACGTTATCTTCCTTTTATGGAATATATGGCAGAACGGAAATATGTAAGTGTGATTCACGATCACCGCGGCCACGGAAAAAGTGTGCGGAGTAAAGAAGATCTTGGATATATGTATGGCGGCGGGGCAGATGCCATGCTGCAGGATATTCATACAGTAAATTGTCTGATCAGGGATCATTTCCCGGAGCTTCCGCTGATTCTTTTTGGCCATAGCATGGGCTCTCTGGCTGTTCGTGCTTATGCGGCTCACCATGATGGCTGTATGGATATGCTGATCGTCTGCGGCTCGCCCAGTTATAATGTGCTTCGACCGGTTGGAGTGGCTCTGGCAAAAGCGGAAAAAACTGTTTTCGGACCCAAACACAGTGCCGGCCTGATCGAGATGATGTCTTTTGGAAGCTATGCGATGCGGTTTAAAAAAGAGAAAAACCGTTTTTCATGGATCTGTTCTGATCCACAGGTTGTTAAGGATTATTCCGATTCCGAGTACTGCGGATTTACTTTTACAGATGATGCATATCTGGCACTTTTTGACCTGATGAAAAGAGCGTACGATGTGAAACACTGGAAGTGTACGAAACCGGAGATGCCGGTATTGTTTATCAGCGGAGCGGAGGACCCCTGTATGGGAAATGTACGGCAGTTTGCGAAGGCTGTTCGTGCCATGCGTCGAGCGGGATACCGGGATGTCCGGGGGAAATTATATCCGGGAATGCGCCATGAGATTCTCAATGAGAAAGAACGGGAGAAGGTTTATCATGATATATTTATATATATCCACAAAAAAGGACTTTGAACGCTCTGTGGCGGAGTGATATAATAAAGACCAGAGTGCTCCTGCAGACATCTGTGAGAGAGCGCAACTACTGAGAAAACAGGGGGATTCATAAATTATGAGAGCAAGTGGAATTTTGCTTCCGGTATCCAGCCTTCCATCGAAATATGGAATAGGATGTTTTTCCGCAGAGGCGTATGAGTTTGTAGACCAGCTGGCAAGGGCAGGGCAGAAATACTGGCAGATCCTTCCTCTTGGACCTACCGGATATGGAGACTCACCGTACCAGTCTTTTTCCACCTTTGCGGGAAATCCGTATTTTATTGATCTGGAAGCTTTTGTGAAAGCAGGTTGCCTGGATGAAAGTGACTGTGAGAACTGCGACTGGGGTGGAAGTGAGAGTTATGTGGATTATGAGAAGATTTATAATTCCAGATTCCGTCTCTTAAGAAAAGCATTTGAAAATTATGACTGTGAAGGAGATCTGTCCTATCAGAAGTTTATAAATGAAAATGCTGCCTGGCTGGAAGATTACAGCCTGTATATGGCCATCAAGGACAGCCTGAACGGGATCAGCTGGATCGAATGGCCAAAAGAACTTAAAAACAGAGAAAAAGATGCGCTGGCTGAGGCAAGAGAAAAACTTACGAAAGAAGTGGGCTTTTACTGTTTCCAGCAGTACTGGTTTTTTAAACAGTGGACAGAGCTGAAAACTTATGCAAATGAGAAAGGCGTGGAGATCATTGGAGATGTACCGATCTACGTTGCGTTTGACAGTGCGGATGCATGGGCACAGCCGGAACTGTTCCAGTTTGACGAGAATAATATTCCGGTTGGGGTTGCCGGATGCCCGCCGGATGCTTTTTCCGCTACCGGGCAGCTCTGGGGAAATCCGCTTTATGACTGGGAGTACCATAAGAAGACCGGTTATGCATGGTGGACACGCCGGATGGCCAACTGTATGAAACTCTATGATGTGGTGAGAATTGATCATTTCAGAGGATTTGACGAATATTATTCTATTCCATACGGGGATAAGACTGCGGAGTTCGGCCACTGGGAAAAGGGACCGGGAATAGATCTGTTCCGTACCCTCGAAAAAAATCTGGGAAAACTGGACGTGATCGCGGAGGACCTTGGTCTTCTTACAGACAGTGTCATTGAGATGGTGGAAGAATCCGGCTTTCCGGGAATGAAGGTTCTTCAGTTTGCGTTTGATGAGAATGAAGACAGTCCATATCTGACACACAGATATGAAAGGAACTGTATTGTATACACAGGAACTCATGATAATGAGACCACAAGGGGCTGGTTCCGTAATTTAAGTCAGCATGACCGGAACTTTGCCAAAGCTTATATCGGCTGTGAGGGCAAACATGAGACCGCGGCAGTATGGAGCCTGATCCGCGCAGCCATGTCCAGCGTAGCAGACCGCTGTGTGATCCCGGTACAGGATTATCTTTGCCTTGGAAATGAGGCAAGGATCAATGAGCCGTCAACTCTTGGTGATAACTGGAAGTGGCGTATGAAAAAAGGTCAGCTCAATGAAAAAATCATTGAGAAGATTTATAAAATGACAAAACTTTACGGAAGACTTGTAAAAGAAGAGCCAGAAGAGAAAGAAAAAACAGAGTCTGACGTAGAAATGATATCTGACAAATAAAAAATGCCAGAATATCAGAAAGGATAAAAGATACATCATGGAAGAACAGAAAACAGAAAATAAGGAAGAGCTGCAGCAGGAGACTACGGAAGAAAAGAATTCCGATCAGGGAAATTCTTCCACAAGAAGCAGCCTTCTGTGGATCTTCGCAGGGGGTTATCTTGTGTATACGGGATATCGTCTCTGCGCCAATGTTATAAGCGGGGCAGAAGACTCCAGTACGGGATTTCTGGTAGCAGGTGGTATTTTTGTTGTGATCGGGGCAGTGCTTCTGATCATGGCAGTCCGTAACCTTGCAAAAGCAGGTGCACAGAAACATGAGATGGAAGAAGCGGCAACGAAAAAAGCAGCAGAGGAAACCGCCAAAGATCCGGAGATTGCGGCAGCTGGAAAAAAACGCATGTCTATTGCACAGCGGGCACATCTGGCAGAGAGTCTTGATGATGCACCGGAGGAAGAAGCAAAATAAAATACGGATGCGGGATAGCTCCTGCCAGGATATGACACATATAAGCATAAAAAACGGAACATCAGGAGGGGGAAAATGATTTCTTCCAGGGATGTTCCGTTTTTAATTGAGTAAGTTGTGTGTCATATATTCGGTGCAGAGTTGTCAAAGGGAATGGATGATTTGTCTCGCCTGACTTATCTGCGTTTTGGGGTTTTTCGACGTTTTTTTCGTGATTTTTTGTTGCCGGGAGTGTGTAAGGTAGACCAGCAGAACGCCTGTACCAGTAAAATTCCGATCAGCGCTCCACAGCTGTCAATTCCCACATCCCTTACAGAAGGCCCGCGAGCGTCCACAAAAGACTGATGATATTCGTCCAGGCCGGCAAAACCCACACATACAAATCCTGCAAGAAGCATCAGCCAGATTCCCCGGACTCCGTAAACATAAAGCGGGAAGGAAATGGAGATGGACAACAGACAGTATTCGGTCATATGGGCAGCCTTCCGTACATAAAACTCGATATGGGATGCCTCCTGGGAAAGCTGATCCGGGCTTTTTCCTGTGGCAAGTATTTCATTTTTTGTTTCTACGATCTGATAGCTGACTTTATAACTCAGGGCACCGGAAACTTCTCCGGTCTGTGCGGAAAAAGAGTAGATCACGCACATCATCAGGATCGCAGGTGCAAAAGAAAATGGTTTTAATAATGTAATCAGTATTTTCATGGCTTCAATATAGCACTGTTGTCTGGAAAAGTCCAGAAAAATATAGAAAAAGAACAGAGGGAGAAGAAAAAGGGACGGAGGAGATGAAAGGGGGAAGTGGACAGTAAAGACTAAAATGTGTTAGAATATAAAATAAATTTCAGGGGTATTTTTAAGAAAAAAGAATATTTCCGGGAGCGAACAGAAGAAAATCACAGGGAGGAATCAGATAATGAGTCTTGCAGACAATATATTCATTGACATGTGCAAAGATGTCATAGAAAACGGAACCAGCACAGAGGGAGAGAAGGTACGTCCGGTGTGGGAGGATGGAACTCCGGCTTATACCATCAAGAGATTTGGTGTTGTGAACCGTTATGATCTCCGCAGGGAATTTCCGGCGCTGACTTTGAGAAGAACTGCATTAAAGAGTGCCATGGATGAGATTTTGTGGATCTGGCAGCAGAAATCCAACAATATCCATGATCTTCACAGCCATATCTGGGACAGCTGGGCAGATGAGAACGGCTCCATCGGAAAAGCCTACGGCTATCAGCTGGGTGTGAAACATCAGTATAAAGAAGGAATGATGGATCAGGTGGACCGGGTACTTTTTGATCTTAAGAACAATCCTTACAGCAGAAGGATCATGACCAATATTTATGTACATCAGGATCTTCATGAAATGAATCTTTACCCATGTGCCTATTCCATGACATTTAATGTGACCAAAGAACCGGGAAAAGACAAACTGGTCCTGAATGCTGTTCTGAATCAGAGATCTCAGGATATTCTGGCGGCAAATAACTGGAATGTGTGCCAGTATTCTCTTCTTCTGATGATGATCGCGCAAGCCTGTGATATGGAAGCAGGGGAGCTTGTTCATGTAATTGCAGACTGTCATATTTATGATCGTCATATTCCGGTGATCAAGGAACTGATCTCCAGAAAACCGTATCCTGCACCAACGGTAAAACTGAATCCGGAGATCAAAGATTTTTATAAATTTACAACCGATGATCTGATCGTGGAGAATTATGAGACATGGCCGCAGATCAAAAATATTCCGATTGCGGTATAATTGTATATAAAGAAAGGAAATCAGGATGAATATTATTGTTGCAGCAGATAAAAACTGGGGAATTGGAAGAAACAATGAACTTCTGGTAAGCATTCCTGCAGATATGAAAATGTTCCGCGAGGAAACTACAGGAAAAGTGGTTGTTATGGGAAGAAAGACTCTGGAGTCTTTTCCTAACGGACTTCCTCTTAAAAACAGAACCAATATCGTAATTACCGGAAATAAGGATTATCAGGTAAAAGGTGCGGTGGTTGTTCACAGCATCGAAGAAGCGCTGAAAGAAGTGGAAAAATATCCGGCACAGGATGTGTACTGCATCGGCGGAGACAGTATTTACAGACAGATGCTTCCCTACTGTGATGTGGCTCATGTGACCAAGATTGATTTTGCGTATGAAGCAGATGCATATTTCCCGGATCTGGATGAGGATCCGGACTGGGAAGTTACTGCGGAGAGTGAAGAACAGACGTATTTTGATCTGGAATATACTTTTGTAAAATACGAAAGAAAAGATAAATAATGTGAGCACAAAGCATAAGGCAGAATAGAAAACAGGCCGCCGGTAAAAATCCGGCAGCCTGTTTTTGCTCTTAAAATGCTATGTATAAATCCAAAAATCTGGTAATGGATTACTCGATTACGTGGATCCATCCTTTCGGAGCTTCGATGCGTCCCATCTGGATACCTGTCAGTGTGTCGTACAGCTTCTGGATAACCGGACCCATTTTCTCCATTCCGCTTGGGAAGCAGATTTCTTTGCCGTGGTCGTTGATCTTTCCAACTGGAGAGATAACAGCAGCAGTACCGCAAAGACCACACTCTGCGAAATCTTTCACTTCGTCGAAGTAGATCTCACGCTCCTCAGCTTCCAGTCCAAGGTACTCTTTTGCAACGTAGATCAGGGAACGACGTGTGATGGATGGAAGGATGCTGTCAGACTTCGGTGTTACAACCTTGCCGTCTTTTGTAACGAAGATGAAGTTTGCACCGCCTGTCTCTTCAACTTTTGTACGGGTCTTAGGATCAAGGTACATATTCTCATCAAATCCCTGTTTGTGAGCATCTACGATAGCGTGAAGGCTCATTGCGTAGTTCAGGCCGGCTTTGATGTTACCAGTTCCGCAAGGTGCGGCACGGTCAAAGTCACTGACACGGATCGTGATCGGTTTAGCGCCGCCTTTGAAGTACGGTCCAACCGGTGTTGTGAGGATACGGAACTGATATTCGTCAGCCGGTTTAACACCGATTACAGCGTTGGAACCGAACATGTACGGACGAAGATAGAGAGTTGCGCCTGAACCATATGGCGGAACCCATGCGTCATTCGCCTTGACAACCTGCTCAACAGCGTCGATGAATCTCTCTTTCGGGAATACCGGCATCTCAAGTCTTGCAGCAGAAGCAGCGATACGCTCTGCGTTCAGGTCAGGACGGAAAGTAACGATATGTCCGTCTTCTGTTGTGTAAGCTTTCAGTCCTTCGAATACACTCTGTGAATACTGAAGTACACCAGCGCACTCATTCAGTACGATGTTAGGGTCTGTGCTTAAAGTACCCTCATCCCATTTTCCATCTTTAAAATTAGACACGTATCTGTAGTCGGTTGGCATGTATCCAAATCCGATGCTGGACCAGTCAATGTTCTTTTTTTCCATAACGATTCCTCCGTTTACGAATTTTTACTTTTTACCATTGTAAAACTTTTACGTGCTGACTTCAATAGTTTTTTGCGCCTTTTCTGCATTTGCTTGTAATTTTAACGGGAGTTCGCTATAATAAAAGCTATCTATGGACTGGAGGAAAAAATGGACAATCACGAATTTGAAGACCTTGGAAAAAAGATTCAGGATATTGTAGATAATGCTGTAAATTCAAACAGCTACCATGAGCTGAGCCATACCATCAACCAGACAGTAAATAAGGCGATTGATTCCGGCAGTGAGGCACTGAAAAATGCTATGAATTCCGTATTTGAACCGGGAAGTGATCCCCAGTTTCGAAAGAGGAGCTATACTTATCAGAGCCCCTATTACGGAAAAAGCAAAAAAGCGAAACAGCAGGCCGCAAAGAAACAGACAGAGCTTCTTTATGGAAAAACCACCGGTGAAAACCTGAAAGGTATGATGATGGCAGTTTCCGGCGGAATCCTTTTAAGTGGCATGGGTCTTGGGGCTATGGTGCTTCTGATCTGGATGGGCCTTGGACACAGCGGTGCACTTGCGGCGGGGGTCCTTGGTGTGATGTGTGCCGGCGCTGCAGGGGGTGGTGCGCTTCTGGGAGCAGGAACCAGCCGCCTTGGAAGACTGGGCCGTTTTCAGAAATATATCCGTGCGCTGGGAGACCACACTTACTGTAATTTCCAGAAACTTGCCCAGGCAGCAGGAAAGAACGAGAAATTTGTAAAAAAAGATATCAGCAGGATGATCGAGAAAGGCTGGTTCCTGGAAGGCCATGTAGATGCCGAAGAAACCTGTCTGATCACAAGCAATGAGACTTATCAGCAGTATCTGGAAACACAGAAACAGCTGGAGCTCCGTAAACAGGAAGCGGATCCGAAGGTTCAGCTTGAGGAGAATATGAGCCCGGAGGCACAGGAAGTTCTGAGAAAGGGAAATGAATTTCTGATAAAGATCCGAAAGAGTAATGATGCCATTCCCGGGGAGGAAATTTCCGCAAAGATTTCCAGAATGGAACTGATTGTTCAAAAGATTTTTGAGCGTGCGGGAGAACATCCGGAGGTGATCCCCGATCTTAAGAAACTGATGGATTACTATCTTCCCATGACTGTGAAACTTCTGGATGCTTATGAAGATATGGATGGACAGCCTGTACAGGGTGAGAATATTACAGCTTCCAAGAAAGAAATTGAAGAAACGATTGATACACTGAATATTGCTTTTGAGAAACTTCTGGACTCCATATTCCGGGATACCGCATGGGATGTATCTACCGATATTTCTGTGTTACATACGGTTCTGGCACAGGAAGGTCTGACAGAAGATGATTTCGAAAAAATGAAACAGAACGCGGAAGTGAAATAAGTACAGTGAGCAGATGAGAAACCAAATCGCAGATGTCTGCCGGAAGGTACAGTGAATTAAGGAGAAGATTATGGGAGAAGAATTTAAGGACTTTGAGGTGGAAGCACCGGTACTGACTCTGGAACCGGATCTTACGGAAGAAAAAGAAGAAATTGCGGCAAAAGAACCGGAGAAGCCACAGGAATCTGCAGTGGAGGAACCGGTGTTATCTCCACAGGAACAGAAAATCGTAGAAGATTTTGCGGCAAAGATCGATATTGAAAATACAAATCAGATCCTGCAGTATGGAGCCGGTACTCAGAAGAAGATGGCAGATTTTTCTGATACTGCCCTGGCAAATGTCCGTACCCAGGATCTTGGCGAAGTGGGAGATCTTCTTTCAAGTGTGGTAGGCGAACTGAAAGATTTCGATGCCACAGAGGAGAAGGGACTTTTTGGTTTCTTCAAAAAACAGACGGCGAAGGTGGAAACCCTGAAAAACCGTTACACAAAAGCCGAGGGAAATGTGGCGAAGATCACAGAAGCTCTGGAGCAGCACCAGATGCGTCTGATGAAGGATTCTGCAGTACTGGATAAGATGTATGAGCAGAACCTGGCATATTTTAAAGAACTTTCCATGTATATCCTTGCGGGCAAAAAGAAACTTAAGGAAGTCCGTGAAGGAAAGCTTATGGAGCTTCATCAGAAGGCAGCGGCAAGCGGACTTCCAGAAGACGCCCAGGCAGCCAATGATCTGGAAAACAAGTGTGATCGTTTTGAGAAGAAGCTTCATGATCTGGAGCTGACAAGAACCATTTCCATGCAGACAGCACCACAGATCCGTATGATCCAGAACAATGACACCACCATGATCGAGAAGATCCAGACCACCATTGTAAATACCATTCCCCTCTGGAAAAGCCAGATGGTGCTGGCTCTCGGAATCGCACATTCCACGGAAGCCGCACAGGCACAGCGACAGGTTACAGATCTTACCAATGAACTTCTGAAGAGAAATGCGGAGACTCTTCACCTGGCATCTGTGGAAACAGCAAAGGAGTCCGAGCGTGGCATCGTAGATATTGAAACTCTGAAAAAGACCAATCAGGAGCTGATCCAGACACTGGATGATGTGATGAAGATCCAGCAGGAGGGCCGTGAGAAACGTCAGGCAGCAGAAGCAGATATGAGACGTATGGAAAATGAGCTGAAAACAAAACTGCTGGAGATCCGGCGTTAAGCGTAAGAGCGAAAAGATAGTTCAGAGAGGAAAGGCAGGGCGTTTGAAGACACCTGCCTTTCAGGATTCATAAAGGAGATTTTTATGTACAGAGATCATACAAAAGTAATAAAAATTGGAAACCGTGTTATCGGAGGAGGAAATCCGATCCTTATCCAGTCCATGACCAATACAAAAACTGAAGATGTGGAAGCAACCGTTGCGCAGATCCTTTCCCTGGAAAAAGCAGGCTGTGATATTATCCGCTGTGCAGTTCCGACCATGGAAGCTGCGAAAGCTTTGTCCCGGATCAAAAAACAGATCCATATTCCGCTGGTTGCGGACATTCATTTTGATTACCGTCTTGCCATTGCAGCTATGGAAAACGGTGCAGACAAGATCCGTATCAACCCGGGAAATATCGGTTCAAAAGAGAGGATCCAGGCAGTTGTAGATACTGCAAAGGAACGGAATATCCCTATCCGCGTAGGCGTGAACAGTGGTTCTCTCGAAAAAGAACTGGTGGAAAAATATCACGGTGTCACAGCAGAGGGCCTTGTGGAGAGCGCCCTTGATAAAGTACGCATCATTGAAGAGATGGGTTACGATAATCTGGTGATCAGTATCAAATCTTCCGATGTCCTTATGTGTGCAAAAGCCCATGAGCTGATCGCAAAACAGACACAGTATCCGCTTCACGTGGGAATTACAGAAGCAGGAACCCTGTACTCCGGAAATATCAAATCAGCCATTGGCCTTGGAATCATTCTGTATCAGGGAATCGGTGATACCATCCGTGTTTCCCTGACCGGTGCGCCGCTGGAGGAAGTGAAATCAGCCAAAAGGATCCTGAAAACACTGGGACTCCGTAAAGGCGGGGTGGAAGTTGTTTCCTGTCCGACCTGCGGAAGAACCAAGATCGATCTGATCGGCCTTGCAAATCAGGTAGAAACCATGGTTCAGGATATTCCTCTTGATATCAAGGTTGCGGTTATGGGATGTGTAGTAAACGGTCCTGGAGAGGCAAAAGAGGCAGATCTCGGAATTGCGGGAGGCGATGGTGTCGGCCTTCTGATCAAACATGGAGAGGTTGTAAAGAAAGTACCGGAGACGGAACTTCTGGATACACTTCGCCAGGAACTTCTTACCTGGAATGAACAGGAGTCATAATGGAGAAAGATTTTTTTGACGTATTTCCTCATCTGAAAGTAAAAAAAGAGCTGGAAGAACTTCTGGACATGGTATTTGTGACAAAAGTTTCCATGAATCCGGGAAAAACGCATCTGAGGGTATATATCGAAAGCAGCCGCTGGATCCACAAGAAAAATATCTTTGCCCTGGAAGCTGAGATTGAACGGCAGTGTTTTCCGGGAATTCCCATGACTGTTACCGTTGTGGAAAAATTTCATCTTTCCGAGCAGTACACACCGGAGAATTTCCTGGAAAGCTACCGTTCCAGTATGGAGTTGGAGCTGCGAAGCTACAATATGTTGGAGTACAATCTGTTCCGAAGAACGAAGATCACATTTACCGGAAAAGATGCCATGCGTATGGAACTTCCGGATACGGTGATCTCCAGGCAGAAGAGCGAAATCCTCATCGAATACTTTCATAAAGTTTTCTGTGAACGATGTGGGATGGATCTGAAAGTAGACCTGGATTTTGTGGAGGCGAAAGAGAGTAAATACCGGAAAAATGCCGCACTTCAGATCAAACAGGAAGTGGAGAATGTCCTGAAACATGCCAAACTTGGCGGAGATCAGGAGAGTGAACCGAAGCAGGAGGAAGCAGCCAAAGAAGAGACGAAGAAAACTTCCGGAGAGAAAAAGGGAGAAAAAGCACCGGAGAAGAAATCCTTTGACCGGAAACAACAGAAAGGCCAGAAAGGCGATTTCCGCAGCGGGTTCGGATTCCGCAGAGACAGCAATCCGGATGTGGTTTACGGCAGGGATTTTGACGGAGAACCGATCCCGCTGGAGAGTATCACCGGAGAGATGGGAGAAGTTATCATCCGATGCCAGGTTATGGATGTGGAGGCACGTGAGATCCGAAATGAGAAAACGATCCTGATCTTCCCTGTGACTGATTTTACGGACAGTATTGTTGTGAAGATGTTCCTTCGTAACGAACAGGTTCCGGAAGTGACGGAAAGTGTAAAAAAAGGTGCCTTCCTGAAACTGAAAGGAGTTACAACCATTGATCGTTTTGACAGTGAGCTGACCATCGGAAATATTACAGGCATTAAGAAAATTGCCAATTTTACCAGTGCGAGAATGGATACCAGTCCTCAGAAAAGGGTAGAGCTTCACTGCCACACCAAGATGAGTGATATGGACGGTGTCACTGATGCCAAGGCGCTGGTAAAACGTGCCTATGAGTGGGGACATAAGGCCATCGCGATTACCGATCATGGTGTGGTGCAGTCTTTCCCTGAGGCGAACCACTGCTTTGATGCCTGGGGAGGCTGCGTTCCCAAGGAGTCTGATTTCAAGGTGCTCTATGGAATGGAAGCATATCTGGTGGATGACCTGAAAGGCATGGTCACCAATTCCAGAGGACAGCGGCTGGATGGTGACTTTGTTGTTTTTGATATTGAGACAACGGGATTCTCAGCACTGACCTGTAAGATCATTGAGATTGGCGCGGTAAAAGTGGAGAAAGGCCAGATCACGGATCGTTTTTCCACGTTTGTAAATCCGGAAGTGCCCATTCCGTTCCGCATTGAACAGCTGACAAGTATCAATGATTCCATGGTTCTGGATGCGCCCACCATAGAGGATGTGTTGCCGAAATTCTTGGAATTCTGTGAGGGCTGCGTGATGGTGGCCCATAATGCGGACTTTGATATGAGCTTTATCATCGAAAACTGCAAACGCCAGGGAATCCCGGATGATTTTACCTATGTGGATACGGTGGGTATGGCCAGATTCCTTCTTCCTGCCCTGAACCGTTTTAAGCTGGATACGGTAGCCAAAGCAGTAGGTGTTTCTCTGGATCATCATCACAGGGCTGTGGATGATGCAGCGTGTACCGCGGAGATCTTTGTGCGGTTTGTAAAGATGCTGGAAGAAAGAGATATTTTTGATGTGGATGAGATGAACAGCCAGGGAGCGGTTTCGCCGGATACGATCCGAAAACTGCCCACGTATCACGCCATTGTTTTTGCGAGGAATGAAACAGGAAGGATCAATCTGTACAAACTGGTAAGCCAGTCCCATTTAAAGTACTATCACAGACGCCCCAGAGTCCCAAAAAGCGTACTGGAAAAATACAGGGATGGTCTTCTGGTGGGAAGTGCCTGCGAGGCAGGAGAACTTTATCAGGCACTTCTTCGTAATGCACCGGATCAGGAGATTGCCAGACTGGTGAACTTCTATGACTACCTGGAGATTCAGCCTCTTGGGAACAATGCGTTTATGCTTGCAGATGAGAAGCACGATATGATCAATTCCGAGGAAGACTTAAAAGAGATAAACCGGAAGATCGTAAAACTTGGAGAACAGTTCAAAAAGCCGGTAGTTGCCACCTGTGACGTGCATTTTATGGACCCGCAGGATGAGGTTTACCGTCGGATCATCATGGCAGGAAACGGATTTTCCGACGCGGATAACCAGGCACCGCTTTACCTTCGTACAACGGAGGAAATGCTGGAGGAATTTTCCTATCTGGGAAGTGAAAAAGCAGAAGAAGTGGTCATTACCAATACCAACAAGATCGCAGATATGATCGAGAAGATCTCGCCGATCCATCCGGACAAATTTCCGCCGGTCATTGAGAACTCAGAGCAGGATCTTAAGAATATCTGTTTTACAAAAGCCCACGAAATGTACGGAGATCCGCTTCCGAAGATCGTGGAGGATCGTCTGGACCGGGAGCTGAACTCCATTATTTCCAATGGTTATGCGGTAATGTATATCATTGCACAGAAACTGGTATGGAAATCCAATGAGGACGGTTATCTGGTTGGCTCCCGAGGTTCCGTAGGTTCTTCCCTGGCAGCGACCATGTCCGGTATCACGGAGGTAAATCCTCTGCCGCCGCATTATCTCTGCCCGAATCCGGACTGTAAATACAGTGATTTTGATTCCCCGGAGGTAAAAAAATACGCAGGTATGGCAGGGTGTGACATGCCGGATAAGATCTGTCCGAAGTGTGGTACCAAGATGAACAAAGAGGGGTTTGACATCCCGTTTGAGACATTCCTCGGATTTAAAGGTGACAAGGAGCCGGATATCGACCTGAACTTTTCCGGAGAATATCAGGCCAATGCCCACCGGTACACGGAGGTTATCTTCGGAAAGGGCCAGACATTTAAGGCAGGAACCATTGGTACTCTTGCGGAAAAAACTGCATTTGGTTATGTGAAAAATTATTATGAAGAGCGGGGACAGCACAAGCGTTACTGTGAGATCAACCGTATTGTACAGGGCTGTACCGGTGTCCGCCGTACGACCGGACAGCATCCGGGAGGTATCATTGTACTGCCCATGGGCGAGGAAATTGAGAAATTTACGCCTGTGCAGCATCCGGCCAATGATGTAAACAGCGATATCATCACTACACATTTTGATTACCATTCCATTGATGGAAACCTTCTAAAGCTTGATATACTGGGACACGATGATCCGACCATGATCCGTATGCTGGAGGATCTTACCGGCATCAGTGCGAGAACGGTTCCGCTGGATCAGAAGGATGTCATGTCCCTGTTTGCGGGAACCCAGGCACTTGGGATCAGTCCGGAGGATATCGGCGGCTGTAAACTGGGATGTCTTGGAATCCCGGAGTTTGGTACGGATTTTGCCATGCAGATGTTAATTGATACCAAGCCGAAATATTTTTCCGACCTGGTACGTATTGCGGGACTTTCTCATGGTACGGACGTATGGCTTGGAAATGCCCAGGTACTGATTCAGAACGGAACGGCGACCATTTCCACCGCGATCTGTACGCGAGATGATATTATGATCTACCTTATTGGAAAAGGGGTGGAAAGCGGCCTGGCATTTACCATCATGGAGAGTGTCCGTAAAGGAAAAGGTCTCCGTGACGAATGGATCCAGACCATGAAAGACCATGATGTTCCGGACTGGTATATCTGGTCCTGCAAGCTGATCAAGTACATGTTCCCGAAGGCCCATGCGGCTGCTTACGTTATGATGGCTTACCGTATCGCCTGGTATAAAGTGTTTCATCCGCTGGCTTATTATGCGGCATTTTTCAGCATCCGTGCCACATCTTTTTCCTATGAACTGATGTGTATGGGAAAAGAACGCCTGGAATATTATATGGCGGAGATCCGCAAAAAAGGCGATGAGGCATCAAAGAAGGAGCAGGATACACTGAAGGATATGAGGATCGTACAGGAGATGTACGCCAGAGGCTTTGATTTTGTGCCCATTGATCTTTATAAGGCAAAGGCCCATCGGTTCCAGATCATCGGAGATAAACTGATGCCTGCGCTGGATACCATAGAAGGGCTTGGAGATAAGGCGGCAGAGGCTGTGGTAGATGCAGCCGCGAAGGGAAAATTCCTTTCCAAGGATGATTTCCGCGACCGCACCAAAGTCAGCAAGACCGTTATCGATCTGATGGATGACCTGGATCTGTTCGGAGATATCCCACAGTCCAATCAGATGTCACTGTTTGATTTTACGGGTTGATATATGATGCCGGAAGGGCTTACAATAAATAAAAATGCTGCCATTTCTCTTAATGGAAGATATGGCAGCGAGAACTCCCAGGAGGATATCAAGATAATATGAAAAAAGAAGAATTAAGATACCTGCAGCGACTTGCAGAGCTGTATCCTACCATAGCAAAGGCCTCAACAGAGATCATCAATCTGCAGTCTATATTAAACCTTCCGAAAGGTACCGAGCATTTCATGTCGGACATCCATGGAGAGTATGATGCGTTTTCCCATGTTCTTCGAAATGGTTCCGGTGCTGTGCGGAAAAAGATCGATGACGTGTTCGGACATACCTTAAGTAACAGTGATAAACGTTCTCTTGCCACACTGATCTATTATCCGAAAGAAAAGATGGAAGTCGTAAAGAAGCATGAAGAAGACATGGAGAACTGGTACAAGATCACGCTTTATCGCCTGATCGAAGTGTGCAAGACAACGGCGTCCAAATATACCCGTTCCAAAGTCCGTAAAGCTCTCCCGGCAGACTATGCCTATGTGATCGAGGAGCTGATCACGGAGAAGGCGGAAGTTCTGGACAAAGAGGCATATTACGATGCCATTGTCAACACCATCATTGAGATCGGCAGGGCAGAGAATTTTATCATTGCCCTGGCAGAACTGATCCAGCGTCTGGTCGTGGATCATCTTCATGTGCTGGGAGATATTTATGATCGAGGTCCGGGCCCGCATTTTATCATGGATCGTCTGATGAAATACCACTCTCTTGATATCCAGTGGGGAAATCATGATGTGGTCTGGATGGGAGCTGCCACAGGCCAGAAAGCCTGCATTGCAACGGTGATCCGAAACAGTATCCGCTACCGAAACATGGATATCCTGGAGGATGGATATGGAATCAATCTCATGCCGCTGGCAACCTTTGCAATGGAAGCTTATAAAGATGATCCCTGCACTGTTTTTGAGATGAAGGGAGATGCCAATAACTACAGTATTCTGGAAGAAGAGCTTGGACGGAAGATGCATAAGGCCATCGCCATCATCCAGTTTAAACTGGAAGGCCAGCTGATCCGCCGGCACAAAGAGTTCCATATGGAAAGCCGTTGCCTGCTTCATAAGATCGATCCGAAAAAGGGAACGATCACACTTCCGGACGGAAAAGAATATCCGCTGACGGATACATATTTTCCTACCATTGACTGGAAAAAACCATATGAACTTACCACAGAAGAAAAAGATGTGATGGATCGTCTGGATTCCGCTTTCCGTAACTGTGAGAAACTGCAGAATCATGTCCGGCTTCTCCTGGACAAAGGAGGCCTTTACAAAACCTATAACGGAAATCTTCTGTTCCATGGAAGCATTCCGCTCAATGAAGATGGAAGTCTGAAAGAAGTCCAGATCTATGGAAAAACCTACAGGGGAAAAGAACTCTACGATGTGCTGGAGACTTATGTTCGCCGGGCATTTTTCTCGGTAAATGAGGATGAAAAGCGTAAAGGCAGGGACATCATGTGGTATATCTGGGCCGCCCCAAATTCTCCTTTATTTGGGAAAGACAAGATGACCACTTTTGAGCGTTATTTTATTAAAGATAAGGAAACGCATAAAGAAACAAAAAATGCTTACTATCATCTTCTGGAAAACGAGGAAGTTGTAGACAATCTGCTCCGTGAATTCGGGCTGGATCCGGAAAAAGGCCATATCATCAACGGCCATGTGCCGGTTCACCAGAGCGAAGGAGAGAGCCCTGTAAAATGCAATGGAAAAGTTCTTGTCATTGACGGCGGTTTTTCCAGACCATATCAGAAAGTTACGGGAATTGCCGGTTATACACTGGTCTATAACTCCTATGGACTGATCCTGTCTGCTCATGAGCCTTTTACTTCCGCAGAAGAGGCAGTAGCCAAGGAACAGGATATTGTTTCCAACCGGGTGGCAGTTCATTACAATAACAAACGTACACTGGTAGGAGATACGGATACAGGAGCTGCTCTGAAGGAGAGGATCAGTGAGCTGATCCAGCTTCTGGAAGCTTACAGAAAAGGTATTATCAAAGAAAAGAAATAAACAGAAACGGGAAATACGCAGAGGATTTCTGATATGTTATAGTAAACAGAGGTGATGCAGATGAAAAAAAACAAAAGAAGAAAAAAGCGGCTGAAAACAGCTCTGATCCTGCTGATCATTCTGTTTATCCTGGCAGGATTCGGGGGTATGCTGTTTGTCTCCCACAAGAATAAAATTGAAAAAGAACAGCGAAAAGAAGCAGCACTGGCAGCATTGGACAGTATTCCGGAAATAACAGCGACACCGGCAGCAACAGCCACGCCGGTCCCCACAGCTACGCCGACACCGTCGCTGACACCGGTACCAACCATTCTTCCGGCTTTTGAACCGGAGAATTATCAGGGAACCTGGTATAGTGAAGATGGACTGACAACGATCGATATTTATGATATCAGCCTGAAATCTGTTTCTTTTACGTATAAAAGGATCAATGGAAAAAATCATTCGCTGAGTGTGGAAGCGGATGTAACTGCTGAAGTGGCCGGAAATGCCACACAGTTTTATCTGAAAGATTCCGATGGAAACAAAGCAAAGGGAGAATTTGTTTTTGATAAGAGTGGAGAATTTTATGTAAAAGTTAAAACTTATAAAAGGGCAGATGGTTCACTGACTTATCCGAAGACAGAATCGATCATGACAAGGGAGGCGCCGGCAGAAGATGCCGGATCGACAGAACAGGAAAATGCCGGAACGGAAGCGGCTTCTGATACATCAGATGCAGAGACATCTTCCGGATCATCCACAGAAGTAAACAGTACTGATGCTGAAAATGCTTCTGATGCGAATGCATATTACAGTGAAAGTGAAGATACTTCGTCCCAGGATGACACAGGTATATATGGAATCCCTTATGGCGAAGAAGAAACATATTATACTGAATAAATAAAGAATCCCCGGATCTGTAACAGTAAGGGAATCCTGATAAAGGAATTTCCCGAACTGTTTCAAGTTCCGGGGATTTCTTTATTTGATCATTTTTTTTCGGTCCGTACGGCCGACGAGATAGTCGATACTGGTGTCGTAATAATTTGCCAGCCGGATAAGCATTTCGATAGGAATATTACGGGATCCCGTTTCATAATGGGAATAAGAACGCTGACTGATGTGAAGGATTTCACTTAATTCTCTCTGAGAGAGATCTGCGTCTGTACGTAAATCCTGAATACGCTGAAATTTCATTGTGCTCACCTCTTCTTTCTATAGGAAGTATAAAACAGAACGAATTGCACTCTTGCAAAAGAGAGCAAAATGGACTATACTAAATTTATTATCTTCTTTTATTCAGAAAATGTCTATCTGAAATTTTCCCATTAATAATTGAAAAGACGAGAGATCTGAAGATCGGGTTCGGATTTTTCTCGCAGAAAGGACGAATTTGTTCGCAAGTGTATTATCAGCGGCGATTTTTGGCATGGAAGTGCGGGAAATCCAGGTTGAGGCAGATGTCAGTGATGGTTTGCCTTCTTTTACCATGGTTGGTTTTCCGTCTGCACAGGTAAGGGAGGCACAGGAGAGAGTTCGGACTGCATTTAAAAACAACCGGCTCAGCCTGCCTCCAAAGCGGGTAACAGTAAATTTTGCCCCGGCAGATATGAAGAAAGAAGGGGCCGGGTTTGATCTTCCGGTAGCTGCGGCAGTGCTTGCGGCTGCCGGGATCCTGAAACCGGAATTACTGAGCAGAGTTCTGGTTGTAGGAGAGATCAGCCTGAATGGAGAAATCCATGGTGTTTCCGGAATCCTGCCTCGTGTGATCCGTGCAAGAGAACTGGGGTTACGATTTTGCATTATTCCGGAAGAAAATATCCGGGAAGGAAAACTGGTACGGGATATGCAGGTGTTTGGGGTAAAAACGCTGGGAGATATGATCCGCTGTCTGAAAGAGCCGGAAGCATATCTATACACAGAAGAGAAAGAGATGGATATACAAGACGATCCAACGGAAAACAGGATTGATTTTGCGGATGTATGCGGACAGGAAGGAGCAAGGCGGGCAGCAGAGATCGCTGTAAGCGGTTTTCATAATATTTTGCTGATCGGTCCTCCAGGTTCCGGAAAAACCATGCTGGCAAGACGCCTGCCGACGATCATGCCCAGACTGACTTTTGAAGAGAGCCTGGAGATCACGAAAGTGTACAGTGTGGCAGGACTTCTTACAGAAAGTGACCCTCTGATCAGGGAGAGGCCTTTTCGCAGCCCTCATCATACCAGTTCCCCACAGGCACTGGCAGGAGGCGGAAGGGTTCCGGGACCGGGAGAAATTACCCTCGCACACAGAGGCGTTCTCTTTCTGGATGAGATGCCGGAATTTTCAAGAAAGAGCCTGGAGATCCTGCGTCAGCCCCTGGAAGATAAGGAAATCCATCTGTCCAGAGCGGCAGGAACCTATACGTTTCCTGCGAGTTTTATGCTGGCAGCAGCAATGAATCCCTGCCCCTGCGGATTTTATCCGGATATGAACCGATGCCGCTGTACTCCGGGAGAGATCACGCATTATCTGGGGAAAATCAGCCAGCCACTTCTGGAACGCATAGATATCTGCACAGAAGTTCCGTCGGTGAGTTTTTCGAAGATGAAGAAACGGACACCAGGAGAGCCTTCCGCAAAAATACGGGAAAGAGTAAAAACTGTCCAGGAGATTCAGAGAAAACGTTACCAAAAAGAGAAATTTTGTTTTAACGGAGAGCTTGACGGAAGAAATCTGGAAAAATACTGTGTTATGACAGCAGAAGCGGACAGACTGCTGGAACAGGCATATGAACAGTTTCGGTTCAGTACAAGAGCTTATCATAAGATCTTAAAAGTAGCCAGGACTATTGCGGATATGGAAGAAGCAGAAAAGATCCTGCCGGAGCATATCGGGGAGGCTCTTGCCTATCGGGCTTATGATAAAAAATACTGGTCATAAAACAGCAGAAAGGAAGGTACTTTATAATGGAAGAAATACAGAAAACAGAGATCCATTATGTGGAAAAAAACAGCAGCATTTATCCGGCAAGGCTTCGGGAACTTTCCGGTATGCCAAAACAGTTATATTATATTGGAAGATTTCCGGAAGATAATAAACCGACAGCAGCGATCGTTGGGGCCAGATTATGCAGTGCCTATGGAAGGATACAGGCATTTCGGTACGGGAAATTTTTGAGCGAGCACGGGGTACAGGTGATCAGCGGTATGGCAGCAGGAATCGATGCGGAGGGCCATAAAGGTGCACTGGAAGGAGGAACGCCTACATTTGCGGTACTTGGAAATGGTGTGGATATCTGCTATCCTTCATCCAGCCGTGGGATTTATCGGAGGATTCCGCAGAAGAACGGAGGGATCATCAGTGAGTATGAACCTGGGACCAGAGGCAGGGCTTATCATTTTCCGGCAAGGAACCGGATCATCAGCGGACTTGCAGACCTGGTGCTTGTAGTGGAAGCAAAAGAAAAGAGCGGATCACTGATCACTGCGTCCTGTGCTCTGGAACAGGGGAAAATGGTCTATGCCATTCCGGGAGCAGTAAATGATGCGTTGAGCCGTGGATGTCATAAGCTGATTTATGATGGAGCGGGAATCGCCTACTCTCCGGAAATACTTCTGGATGAGTGGGGACTGTCTGTGAAAAAAATGACAAATTTGTCGGGGAAAACCAAGATAGGACTTGCAACGGATTTGGATTTGGTGTATAGTTGTCTCGATTTACGACCAAAAAATCTGGATCAGATTATCAGAAAAACCGGTTTTTCACCGGGAAAAACAGCCGGTATCCTGGGACAGCTCATGCTGATGGGATTGGTGAAGGAAACCGGAAGACAGAATTATATCAGACTTGAATAACCGCCTTTTTGCCGGTAGCAGTGAGATTTTTTACACCGGACAGAAGGCAGAATAAGATTAGGAGAGGTAAAATGGCCAAAAATCTGGTGATAGTAGAGTCACCTGCTAAAATGAAAACAGTAAAAAAGTTTCTGGGGGCAAATTATACAGTAGAGGCATCCAATGGCCACGTAAGGGATTTTCCAAAGAGCCAGTTTGGTATTGATGTAGACAATGATTTTGAACCCAAGTACATTACGATAAGAGGAAAGGGAGAGCTTCTTGCAAAACTCCGTAAAGAAGCAAAAAAAGCAGATAAGATCTATCTCGCAACGGACCCTGACCGTGAAGGAGAGGCAATCTCCTGGCATCTGATGCAGGCACTGAAAACAGATACTTCAAAGATGCACAGAATTACATTTAATGAAGTAACAAAAACAGCAGTCAAGGCGTCCATCAAACAGGCCAGAGAGCTGGATATGAATCTTGTGGATGCACAGCAGGCCAGACGTATGCTGGACCGTATGGTAGGTTATACCATCAGCCCACTTCTCTGGGCCAAAGTAAAAAGAGGATTAAGTGCAGGCCGTGTGCAGTCTGTAGCACTGCGTATCATCTGTGACCGAGAAGATGAGATCAACGCATTCATTCCGGAAGAGTACTGGAGCCTGGAAGGTGAATTTCAGGTAAAAGGTGAAAAGAAGCCGTTAACGGCCAAGTTCTATGGAACTGATAAAAAACTTCCGATCAAAAACCGCCAGGAAATGGATGAAATCCTGAAAAATCTGGAAAACTGTAAATATGAGATCACAGAAGTAAAAAAAGGCGAGAGGATCAAAAATGCTCCGCTCCCGTTTACAACCAGTACACTGCAGCAGGAAGCGGCCAAGACTCTGAATTTTTCCACACAGAAAACCATGCGTCTGGCACAGCAGTTATATGAGGGTGTTGATGTCAAGGGAAGCGGCACAGTAGGTCTGATCTCTTATCTGCGTACAGATTCCACCCGAATTTCCGAGGAAGCAGATGCAGCAGCAAGAACCTACATTTCTGAACAGTACGGACAGAATTATGTTTCTCAGACAGAAAAGACAGTCAAAAACGGACAGAAGATCCAGGATGCCCATGAGGCAATCCGCCCTACAGACATTACAAGGACACCGGTTCTTGTGAAAGAATCTCTCACCAGAGATCAGTTTCGTCTGTATCAGCTGATCTGGAGACGCTTTGCGGCCAGCAGAATGGCACCGGCACGTTATGAGACTACATCTGTCAAGATCGGAGCCGGCGAGTATGTATTTACGGTTGCGGCATCCAAGGTTGCGTTTGATGGTTTTATGTCTGTGTATACAGAAGAGGGCGATGACAAAAAAGGCAATATTTTAAGTCAGAGCCTGGAAAAAGGCATGGAGCTGAAACTGAAAGAACTGAAACCGGAACAGCATTTTACACAGCCACCGGCACATTATACAGAGGCATCACTTGTAAAAACCATGGAAGAACTGGGAATTGGACGCCCGAGTACCTATGCGCCGACGATCACAACGATCATCAGCCGACGCTACGTATCAAAGGAACAGAAAAATCTTTACGTTACAGAGCTTGGTGAAGTTGTTAACAATATTATGAAACAGGCATTCCCGAGTATTGTGGATGTAAACTTTACAGCTACCATGGAGGGACTTCTGGACTGCGTGGAGGCAGGCACTGTGCAGTGGAAGACTGTTGTACGTAATTTCTATCCGGATCTGAAACATGATGTGGATGAGGCGGAGAAAGAACTGGAGAAAGTTGATATCCAGGATGAGGTTACAGATGTAGTCTGCGACAACTGTGGCCGTAACATGGTAATTAAGTATGGTCCACACGGAAGATTTCTTGCATGCCCGGGATTCCCGGACTGCCGTAATACGAAACCATATTATGAAAAGATTGGTGTTGCATGTCCGAAATGTGGCGGTGAAATTGTCATGAAAAAAACGAAAAAGGGCAGAAAATATTACGGATGTGAGAATAATCCGGAATGTGATTTTATGTCCTGGCAGAAACCATCCGCAAAGAAATGTCCGAAATGTGGCAATTATATGCTCGAAAAGGGAAATAAGCTGGTTTGCAGCCAGGAAACCTGCGGATATGTGGAACAGAAACCAAAAGATGAAGATTGATGGAATAAATGCTTTTCTACCAATTTTCAGAAAATCCCGTTAAAAATAAAAAAAATATAAAAATGTCTTGTAAATTTCCAGAATAACGTGTAATATTAGACTAGAAAAACGATTTCTTTCAAGGTACGAAAGTGAAAGGAGGAAAAAATGAGCGTTCAGTTGCTAGATAAAACTAGAAAAATCAATAAGCTTCTGCATAACAGCAGCTCAAGCAAGGTAGTGTTTAACGACATTTGCCAGGTGCTCATGGAAACCTTAAGTTCCAACATCCTGGTACTCAGTAAGAAAGGTAAGGTTCTGGGAGTCAGTATCTGTCCGGGCGTAGATGAGATCACAGAGCTGATCGATGATAAGATCGGCGGACATATTGATCCGTTATTGAACGAGAGATTTCTTGGCGTTCTTTCTACCAAGGAGAATGTCAATCTCCAGACACTTGGCTTTGAGCATGTACCAGGGAATTATCAGGGAATCGTAAACCCTATCGATATTGCAGGTGAGAGACTGGGAACATTATTTATGTATCGTAACGATCATCCGTATGATATTGAAGATATTATTGTCAGTGAGTACGGTACAACTGTTGTAGGTCTGGAAATGATGCGTGCGGTTCATGATGAGAATGCGGAGGAAGACAGAAAGCAGCAGATCGTGAAATCTGCGTTCAGTACCCTGTCCTTCTCAGAGCTTGAGGCGATCATCCATATCTTTGATGAACTGGATGGAGACGAAGGCATCCTTGTTGCCAGTAAGATTGCTGACCGCGTAGGTATCACCAGATCTGTGATCGTAAATGCACTGCGTAAATTTGAGAGTGCAGGTGTGATCGAGTCCCGTTCTTCCGGTATGAAGGGAACTTACATTAAGGTTCTTAATGAAGTAATCTTCGACGAGCTTGAGGAGATCAAGGCACAGAGAAACAAAAAGGCATAATGCGATCTGCATTATCTGCCGACTGATAATATAAGATAAAGAACGTGACGAAAGAGACTACCCGTTATTGTGGGCAGTCTCTTTTTTACTGAAATTCTTTTGCAGGATCGCATAAAAGGAAAGTGTATCTTTTTAGAAAAAATCAAAATAAATAATGAAATTAAGAAAATAAGAGAAAACAAGAGTATAAAAGAGATATAAAGAGAATAAACTAGAAATAGTATATCTTAAAAGAGTTGCGAAAAAACGTGAAATTCACTAATATAGCCATAGTGATTAGCACTCGTAGAAAGTGAGTGCTAGCAAACGAAAATGGAACTGATAAGGAGGAACATAGATCATGAAGTTAGTACCTTTAGGCGACAGAGTAGTATTAAAACAGGTTGAGGCAGAAGAGACAACAGCATCCGGAATCGTACTTCCGGGACAGGCACAGGAGAAACCACAGCAGGCAGAAGTTATCGCAGTTGGTCCTGGCGGAGTTGTAAATGGCAAAGAAGTAAAGATGGAAGTAGAAGTCGGAAACACTGTTATTTACTCCAAATATGCAGGAACAGAAGTTAAGATGGATGGTACGGATTACATCATTGTAAAACAGGAAGATATCCTGGCAGTTATTAAATAATATAAACATCTTATCGTATATCAATATAAATAGGAGGTCATTTTATCATGGCAAAAGAAATTAAATATGGCGCAGAAGCAAGAGCAGCACTTGAAGCTGGTGTAAATAAACTTGCAGATACAGTAAGAGTAACACTTGGACCGAAAGGAAGAAACGTAGTACTTGATAAATCTTTCGGTGCTCCGCTTATCACAAACGATGGTGTTTCCATCGCAAAAGAGATCGAGCTTGAGGACGGATTCGAGAACATGGGTGCTCAGATCATCAAGGAAGTTGCATCCAAGACAAACGATGTAGCAGGTGATGGTACTACAACAGCGACTGTACTTGCTCAGGCAATGGTTCATGAGGGAATGAAGAACCTGGCAGCAGGTGCCAACCCGATCATCCTCAGAAAAGGTATGAAAAAAGCAACAGATGTTGCAGTAGAAGCGATCAAGAACATGAGCCAGGCAATCAACGGCAAAGAGCAGATCGCTAACGTAGCAGCAATCTCTGCAAGTGATGAGCAGGTTGGACAGCTTGTTGCTGATGCTATGGAGAAAGTTTCCAAAGACGGTGTTATCACTGTTGAGGAGTCCAAGACCATGCATACAGAGCTTGACCTTGTAGAAGGTATGCAGTTTGACCGTGGATATATTTCCGCATACATGTCCACAGATATGGAGAAAATGGAGGCAACTCTTGATGATCCGTACATCCTGATCACAGACAAGAAGATCAGCAATATCCAGGAGATCCTTCCACTTCTTGAGCAGGTTGTTCAGGCCGGTGCGAAACTTCTCATCATCGCTGAGGATGTTGAGGGTGAGGCCCTTACAACTCTGATCGTCAACAAACTGAGAGGAACCTTCCAGGTAGTAGCTGTAAAAGCTCCTGGCTATGGTGACAGAAGAAAAGAGATGCTTCAGGATATCGCGATCCTGACAGGCGGACAGGTGATCTCCGATGAGCTTGGTCTTGACCTGAAAGAAGCTAAGATGGAGCAGCTTGGACGTGCAAAATCTGTTAAAGTTGCAAAAGAGAACACAGTTATCGTTGATGGTCTCGGTGACAAAGATGCCATTGCAAAACGTGTTGCACAGATCCGTGCTCAGATCGAGGAGACAAAATCCGAGTTCGATAAAGAGAAACTTCAGGAGAGACTTGCAAAACTGGCTGGCGGCGTAGCTGTTATCCGTGTAGGTGCTGCTACTGAGACAGAGATGAAAGAAGCAAAACTTCGTCTTGAGGATGCTCTTGCAGCAACAAGAGCAGCTGTTGAGGAAGGTATCATCGCAGGTGGCGGATCTGCTTACATCCATGCTTCCAAAGAGGTTGCAAAACTTGCAACAACACTTGAAGGAGATGAGAAGACAGGTGCTTATGTGATCCTGAAAGCTCTTGAGGCTCCGCTGTTCCACATCGCTGCAAACGCAGGACTGGAAGGCGCTGTTATTATCAACAAAGTAAGAGAGTCTGAGATCGGTACAGGCTTCGATGCTCTCAATGAGAAATACGTAAACATGGTTGAGAACGGAATCCTTGATCCGGCTAAGGTTACAAGAAGTGCTCTTCAGAATGCTACAAGTGTTGCATCTACACTCCTTACAACAGAGGCTGTAGTTTCCACAATCAAAGAAGATACTCCGGCTCCGGCTGCAAACCCGGGAATGGGAATGATGTAATTATCAGCTGAGCAGGTGAAATAATTAATTCACAAAATGAGAGGGCCTGCGCCATAGACGCGGCTCTCTTTTTGTGTTATAATCAAAAAGTCAGTAAATTACGAAAGGAAGAAACAAATGAGTGACTTATATTCAGAGCTTCTGGTAAAAAAGAAGCAGACAGCGAAAGATCTGGTTGTGAAATACGGTCTGATAGCGCTGACGGTGATCATGGTCCTGGGAGGCCTTGTGCTGAATGTACTTTTGCTGGTACCGGCTATTGCACTTGGTATTGCATGTTATTTTGTAATACCGAAGACAGATCTGGAGTACGAGTATCTGTTTGTTAACGGAGAACTGGACATTGATATGATCATGTCAAAATCAAAAAGGAAAAGAGTGAAATCGCTCCAGCTTGCGGAGGCAGACCTTGTGGCACCATTAAAGTCCCACAGAATGGACTATTATAATGGCAATCAGAAGATGAAAGAGTATGATTTTTCATCAGGAATTGAGGATCATAAACGCTATGCAATGATCATAAGAGACAGTGGAGAAACCTGCAAAGTGATCCTGGAACTGGATGACGCACTTGCAAACACCATGAAAAATTCTGCACCAAGTAAAGTTTTTTTGGATTGACATGAATCTTGTTTTTTGTTACACTAGTTCACAAATTTAAAATATCTTACACAAGGGAGGAAATGCAATGGGTACTATTATTGGTGAAGGCATTACGTTTGATGACGTCCTTCTGGTTCCGGCTTATTCTAAAGTGATTCCGAATCAGGTAGATGTTTCAACGTATTTAACCAAGAAAGTAAAGCTGAATATCCCCATGATGAGTGCGGGAATGGACACAGTTACAGAGCACAGAATGGCAATTGCCATGGCCAGACAGGGTGGTATCGGTATCATCCACAAGAATATGTCCATCGAAGCACAGGCAGAAGAGGTTGATAAGGTTAAACGTTCTGAGAACGGTGTTATTACAGATCCATTTTATCTTTCACCGGAGCATACACTGAAAGATGCCAATGATCTGATGGCGAAATACCGTATTTCCGGTGTTCCGATCACAGAAGGCAGAAAGCTTGTAGGTATTATCACAAACCGTGATCTTAAATTTGAGACAGATTTCAGCAGAAAGATCAAGGAGTGCATGACTTCTGAAGGACTGATCACAGCTAAGGAAGGAATCACACTTGAGGATGCCAAGAAGATCCTTGCGAAATCCCGTAAGGAGAAATTACCCATTGTAGATGACGACTTTAATTTAAAAGGACTCATTACCATCAAGGATATCGAGAAACAGATCAAATATCCGCTTGCAGCCAAGGATGCACAGGGACGTCTTCTCTGTGGTGCGGCAGTTGGTATCACAGCCAATGTACTTGCACGTGTAGATGCACTTGTGAAAGCGAATGTGGATGTAATCGTAATTGATTCCGCACATGGTCATTCTGAGAATATCTTAAAAGCAGTCCGCGAGATCAAGGCTGCATATCCGGAACTTCAGGTTATCGCAGGTAACGTTGCAACAGGAGCAGCTACCAAGGCACTGATCGAAGCTGGTGTAGATGCAGTTAAAGTTGGTATCGGACCTGGATCTATCTGTACCACACGTGTTGTTGCAGGTATCGGTGTACCGCAGGTTACTGCTGTTATGGATTGCTATGAAGTAGCCAACAGCTACGGAATCCCGATCATCGCAGATGGTGGAATCAAGTATTCCGGAGACATCACCAAGGCTATCGCGGCAGGCGCCAATGTCTGCATGATGGGCAGCATGTTTGCTGGATGCGATGAGAGCCCGGGAACATTCGAGCTCTATCAGGGAAGAAAATATAAAGTATACCGTGGAATGGGATCTATTGCAGCTATGGAGAACGGCAGCAAGGATCGTTACTTCCAGGAGAACGCCAAGAAGCTTGTTCCGGAAGGTGTTGAAGGACGTGTTGCATACAAAGGACACGTTGAGGATACCGTATTCCAGTTAATTGGCGGTTTAAGATCCGGTATGGGTTACTGCGGAGCAGAGAACATTGAGAAGCTGAAAACAACAGGCAGATTCATTAAGATCTCCGCTGCATCTCTCAAGGAGTCACATCCACATGACATCCATATCACAAAAGAGGCTCCAAACTACAGCGTAGACGAGTAAAGAATATTTCAGAAAATAGGGACTTGAAAATTCAGAAGAAGTATTGTAGTATAACAACAGAAGCTGCATGACTGGCGGAAAGTAGGATTACCTACAGGGAGTGCAGTGAAATGAGAAGCCGACCGCCTGGGCAGCCTGATAAAGGGGTGTCCAGGCGGTTTTTTGTTACCTGTTAATACCTGGAATGATCCCCGGGCCTTACATTAGACGAGGAGGACTGTGAAAAATGACTACATTTTCACTTGAAAAAGAACTGAAAGAGAATTCCTACCCAGGAAGAGGAATTGTGATCGGACGTTCCGCTGACGGAAAGCACGCTGTTACCGCATATTTTATCATGGGAAGAAGTGAGAACAGCAGAAACCGTATTTTTGTTGAGGATGGTGAGGGAATCCGCACACAGGCATTTGACCCGTCCAAACTTACAGACCCGAGCCTGATTATTTATGCACCGGTACGTGTCCTTGGAAACAAGACGATCGTAACAAACGGTGATCAGACAGATACCATCTATGAGGGCATGGACAGACAGCTTACTTTTGAGCAGTCTCTCCGAAGCAGAGAATTTGAGCCGGATGCACCGAATTATACACCTCGTATTTCCGGTGTTCTTCATGTGGAGAACGGAAAATTCAGCTATGCAATGTCTATCTTAAAGAGTAACAATGGAAATCCAGATTCCTGCCTCCGTTATACATTCGCTTATGAGAATGCGGCAGCAGGACAGGGACGCTTCATTCATACTTATAAATGTGACGGAAACCCGCTTCCAAGTTTTGAGGGAGAGCCGAAGCCGGTAGAGATTCCGGATGATATTGATGATTTTACAAACCTTCTCTGGGAGAGCCTGAATCAGGACAATAAAGTTTCCCTGTTTGTCCGTTTCATTGACATTGAAACAGGTAAATATGAATCCAGAATTGTAAACAAGAATAAATAATCAATATCGCAGAGAACGGAGGATTTTTCTATGAAAGAATTACAGTTAAAATACGGATGCAACCCGAATCAGAAACCATCCAAGATTTATATGGCAGACGGAAGTGACCTTCCGATCCAGGTACTTTCCGGAAGACCGGGCTATATTAACTTCCTGGATGCGTTTAACGGCTGGCAGCTGGTACGTGACCTTAAGAAAGCAACCGGACTTCCGGCAGCAACTTCTTTTAAACATGTATCTCCGGCAGGCGCTTCCATCGGACTTCCGCTGAATGAGACACTGGCCAAGATCTACTGGGTAGATGATATGGACTGGAAGGATTTTTCCCCGCTTGCATGTGCGTATGCAAGAGCAAGAGGTGCAGACCGTATGTCATCTTTCGGTGATTTCATTTCTCTTTCTGATGTCTGCGACAAGGATACCGCAATGTTGATCAAAAGAGAGGTTTCGGATGGTGTGATCGCACCGGGATATACAGAGGAAGCACTGGAAATCCTGAAACAGAAGAAAAAAGGCAACTACAATGTAATCCAGATCGATGAAAATTATGTTCCGGAGCCACTGGAGCACAAGCAGGTATTTGGTGTTACTTTTGAGCAGGGACGCCAGGAGCTTGCAATCAATGATGAACTGATCTCCAATATTGTAACAGAAAATAAAGAGCTTACAGAGGAAGCCAAAAGAGATCTGAAAGTTTCTCTGATCGTTCTGAAATACACACAGTCCAATTCCGTATGCTTTGTAAAAGATGGACAGGCGATCGGCGTTGGTGCAGGTCAGCAGTCACGAGTTCACTGCACACGTCTTGCAGGTCAGAAGGCAGATAACTGGTATCTCCGTCAGTGCCCGAAGGTGCTGAATCTTCCGTTTAAAGATACCATCACACGTGCAGAGAGAGACAATGCCATCGATGTTTACATTGGGGAGGAGTATATGGATGTTCTTGCAGATGGTGCATGGGAGAAAACATTTACCGAGAAACCGGAAGTGTTTACAAGAGAAGAGAAGCGTGCATGGCTGGATGGCCTTACAGATGTGACTCTTGGTTCAGATGCATTCTTCCCGTTCAGTGATAATATTGAGCGTGCACATAAGAGTGGCGTGAAATATATTGCAGAGCCAGGCGGATCTGTCCGCGATGATGCAGTTATCGATACCTGCAATAAGTATGGAATGGTAATGGCATTTACAGGAATCAGACTTTTCCATCACTAAAATATATGAGTATGTAATAAGACAGAATAAGAATGTCTGCCTTATATAAAAGATCCCGGATCAGGATTCCTTTCAGGAAGTTCCGATTCGGGATCTTTTTGCATGGTTCAGCTATCGTATTTTTTATGGCATAAAAAAAGAACTCTGAATGATTCAGAGTTCCGAAGAGCGATAGACGGGGCTCGAACCCGCGGTCTCGACCTTGGCAAGGTCGCGCGTTACCAACTACGCCACTATCGCATGTGTCTTATCTTACGAGATGTTTCCCTCATCGACAAGACATATATTAGCATAGTTTTTATGGTATGTCAAATCTTTTTTTTGATTTTTTTGAAAAATTAAAAAAAAGAAGACATTTCAAGATCAGGATGTTTCAGATCCGCTGCTTGTATGATAATAGCGAAGTACGTGATCAGGATAATACTGGTCACCGTAATCCCATGGCCCTGCCGGATCGTGAAGAGGATCATCTTCATCACGTTGTCTGCCACCACTTGCCATCTGGGCGAATGCCTGGGCGCTTTCAGTTGTCCAGGAAGTTTCTCCGTTTTTTTCGAGATAAGAGAAATAGGAATCTGTGCCAAAGTTATAGGCCTGCAGGGCAAGGCGGATATGGGGCAGATCAGCAGGTCCGGTGCATCCGGATTTATCCAGGGCATATTTCAGCTCCTGAATTCCACAGGAGATAGAGTAGGAAGGATCTGTGATTCCGTTGGGCTGCTGAGGATACTGCGTGTTATAAGCGCCTTCTGATGACTGCATGGGATCGGTTCCCTGACCGGAGCTTTCCTGCATCATAACTGCCAGGATCAGATCTACATAGTCAGACATGCCATATTGGGCGGCTTCTGTGGAAACTTCATCCCGGTAGGCTTCACAGGATGCATTGATCTGGTGCGTAGTTGTCTGCTTTCCGGAAAATCTGGGTAAGCGCAGAAAAATACATCCGAGAATCAGCAGGAAGATGCAACCCAGGAAGATTTTCTGTCTGCGGACCTGGCGTATGCGGAGACGCTGACGTTGTTTTTTTGTAAGTTTATGATTCTTTCGTTTTGTATTCATAAGCTTATTTTACCCGTCAGATGGGGATTTGACCAGTTAAGAAATGTGATCTTTTTGTTAAAATTTTCTGAAGACTGACTTGCAAAATTGCAAAATACGATCTGATATGCTATGATAGTCGGGACAAACCGCAGAATGCCGGAAAAAAGGAGGCAAGATTTCATGCGTAAAAGGCTTCTTGCAGTTATTTTGTGTGCTTCCATGATGTTCCCTGTATCAGCATCTGCAGAGGTACTTGGATATGAAGCGACACTGAATACATATACACAGGAGAAAAAATCACCCCAACAGTTTCAGATTGATGATGGGGAAGGAAATACAGTAAATGCACTGGCGAAGACAGATACTCTTTATGTCACTGCGAAGAACACTGCAATTCGGTCCAATCCAGGAGAAAGCGGAACAGAACTTCGATCTGTTCTTCTGGGAACGAAACTAGAGAGAGTTGCCGTATGTGACAACGGATGGAGTAAAGTCACATTTCAGAAAGACGGAGAGGACAAGATTATCGGTTATGTTCAGGATAGCGTGCTCAGTGATACGGAAACCGTGAATAAATTTACGGATACAGTCACGGCAGCCAAAGACAGCGATATTCTTGATTATCCGGGAAAAAAAGACGGAGAAGTAGTAGGAGAAGTTCTTCAGGATGATGAACTGAAGAGGACTGGTACAGTAGATGACATCTGGAGCCGTATCGTTTACACAGATGACAGTGGCGCACAGCAGATGGGATATATTCCTACCAGTTGTCTGGAAGGATACCAGGAGACTGAGGTGGCCAAAGCAGAACAGGAAAAGAAAACAAAAGCCGGCTCCCTTACCAAGAGCTCCGGAGAGGGTATTTTTGCAGATGCCGTAGATGGCGTGACATCTACAGGTGGTTCCGGAACATCTGCCAATGGAGTGCAGATTGGAACACCGGTATCTGTTTCCTCTGATGCAACATTGAAATCTCTGGGAACTTTTCGTATTACCCATTACTGTCCATGCAGTATCTGCTGTGGCCCATGGTCAAACGGAATCACATCTACAGGCGTAACAGCAACAACCAATCATACCATAGCAGTAGATCCCAGCCAGATTCCTTATGGTTCCAAGGTAGTGATCAATGGACAGGTTTACGTTGCGGAGGATTGCGGAGGCGCGATCCGTACCAACTGTATTGATGTTTATGTTGCCACACATTCAGAGGCAGAAGAGAAAGGCGTATTTTATACAGAAGTTTATCTCCTTCAGTAAAAATGCAGGAAATCATCTACAACTACAATATGTGATGTAATACGTATAACAAAAAATACTGCATCAGACTTTACGTATAAATCGGAATATAAATATCCGCTTTATCAGAAAACGTCGAATGCAGTATTTTTTATTTATAAAAAGAAAAACTCTGTTCAACAGGAAACAGGAACTGTGAACAGAGCAAAAAAATAATGCCCAGAGCCGGAATCGAACCAGCGACACGAGGATTTTCAGTCCTCTGCTCTACCAACTGAGCTATCTGGGCATGTCTCTTTCGAGTACTTTATTACTTTAACACATTTATGTAGAGAATGCAAGGGAAAAATGAAAAAAAGCAGATGTTTTTCTGAAAAATCTGATTTTCAAAAAAGCATCTGCAATATTATATTTGGCGCATTTATCGTGCAGCCAGATAAATTTTTTCCATATCTTTCATATTTAACTGTTTGAAAACGCCGATGGTGCGGGTATCTTCATAACTGCACTTAAATGCCAGATCGTGGATATCTTTTTCTGTAAGGTCAAGACCAAGCTCATGAAGGCTGGTAGGCATCTGAATGGAACGGAAATAATCTTCCATAGCCTCGATACCGGCAAGGGCGGTTTTGTTGAAATCGATACTGCATGGGATTTCGAATACGTTGGTGGCAAACTGGGCAAAACGCTCCGGATTTGCGTCATAGACATAACGTGCCCAGCTTCCCCACAATGCGGCCAGACCGGCACCGTGAGCTACATCGTAGGTCCCTCCAAGTTCATGTTCCAGCTGATGACATGCCCAGTCACCGCCACCGGTTCCACAGCCGGTAAGACCGTTGTGAGAGAGACTTCCTGCCCACATGATTTCTGCTCTGGCGGTATAATTATCCGGCTCTTTCAGCAAGATACGGGAATTGTAGATTACCGTCTGCATCAGGGATTCGCTGATGCTGTCTGTAATTTCCATAGTTTCGATATTTACGAAATACCGTTCCATGGTATGCATCAGGATATCCACACAGCCGCTTTCGGTCTGGTACTGAGGTAAGGTGTATGTAAGCCGTGGATTCAGAATGGCAAAACGTGGTCTGCACAGGTCATTTCGGGCAGTACTGCGTTTCAGCCAGCCGTCTTCATTTGTGATGACGCAGGAATTGCTCATTTCACTTCCGGAAGCTGCGATGGTAAGGATCACACCAACTGGAAGACAGGCTTTTGGAGTTTCGGTGCGGAGGAAAAAGTTCCATACATCGGTTTCCGGATTTGCAAGGCCGTAACCGATGGCTTTACAAGAATCAATAACACTTCCGCCTCCTACAGCAAGAAGAAAATCCACATTTTCTCTGCGGCAGAGCTCAATTCCCTCCCGGACCTTGGAAAGCCGTGGATTTGGAACGACGCCTCCAAGAGTTACATAGGCAATTCCTGCCTCGTCAAGTACGGATCTGATTTCATCAATAAGACCGGATTTAATGGCACTGTGTCCGCCGTAGTGGATCAGAACTTTTTTACAATGCTGTTCTTTCAGAAGTGTGGCAACTTTAAGATGTGTATCTTTTCCAAAAACCACCCGTGTGGGGGTAAAATATTCAAAACTTCTCATAATAAATAACTCTCCCTTATTTCATAACTGATCTATCTGAAATATTCAAAAACAAACAATAAAATTGAATGGTCTGCATCAGCAAAACTGTTATAATAATAGCATAGAAGAAGTCAGGGTGCAAGATTTCGGAAAACGTTTGCAACAGGAAAAACAGGGAAGATAAAGATGATAAAAGGGGTGTAATTCCAGAAGGGTGTGGTATAATAGGTTCTGTGAGAAAGCAAAAGTGACTTAATCACAGAAACAGACCGATGCAGAGCGTATATTATAAAACAGATTTCAAAGAAGCAGAAGAAAGCAGGTGTCTGAAATGGAAAATATCATTATCGTAGGAGCAGGCCCGGCAGGAATTTCCGCAGCTCTTTATGCAGCGAGAGGAAATATGGACCCGCTGATCATCAATACAGGAATCGGTTCACTGGAAAAAGCAGAGAAGATCGAGAATTATTACGGACTTGAGAAACCTCTTTCCGGAAAAGAACTTTTTGAAAGAGGACTTGAACAGGCCAGGGCACTTGGTGTCAGGATCCTGGATGCCCAGGTCGTGGGAATGGGAGGCTTTGATACCTTTGAGGTGAAAACAACGGAAGGCGATTTTGAAGCCCGCAGTGTGATCCTGGCAACGGGAAGCAAAAGAGCTTCTGCGAAGATCCCGGGAGTGAAGGAATTTGAAGGAAAAGGAGTCAGCTACTGTGCAGTATGCGATGCTTTTTTCTACCGCGGAAAAGATGTGGCGGTTCTTGGAAACAGCGATTTTGCCCTTCATGAAGCTGAGGAACTTTCTCATACAGCTTCTCATGTGACGATTTTTACAGATGGAAAGAAACCGGAATTTTCAAAGGAGAATGCGATTGACGTGAATACCATGAAAATTCAGGCAATTGAGGGAGATGAGCGTGTTCAGGGACTTCGCCTGAAAGGAGATGTATCTTTACAGGAAGCAGGCGAACCGCAAACGTCATTTGCACCCGCAGAAGGTGTTTTTGTGGCATTGGGTACAGCCGGAAGTTCAGAAATGGCCCGCCAGATTGGTGCGGAACTGAATGAAAAAGGAAATATCCGGGTGAATGAGGAGATGGAAACAACGGTTCCAGGACTGTATGCGGCAGGGGATTGTACCGGAGGCCTTCTTCAGGTGGCAAAAGCGGTACATGATGGAGCGCAGGCAGGCCTTTCCGCCTGTCAGTATGTGCGGAAACTTTTGAAAGAGCAGGCATAGAGTGCATACAGTATAAATTCAGAAGAAAGGCAGAAACTGATAACGATCAGAAACAGGATCGGATTTTATAACATATAAATTTAAGGAGGAATTTTATCATGGCAAAAGTTTTTACAACAGACAATTTTGAAACAGAGGTATTAAATGCAGAGAAACCGGTACTGGTAGATTTCTGGGCAACCTGGTGCGGACCGTGCAGACGTCAGGCTCCGGTTGTGGAAGAACTGGCAGAAGCAGGATACGAAGTAGGGAAAGTAGACGTAGATAAAGAGCCGTCTCTTGCACAGCAGTATAAGATCATGAGTATTCCTACACTGCTTGTGTTTAAAGGTGGAAAAGAGACTGCACGTTTTGTGGGACTGACATCAAAAGCAGAGCTTGAAGCAGCACTTCAGTAAGATCAGAAAGTATTCATCATTTCATAAAGACGGCTTTTATCCAGAATGCGGATCGATCCCCGTGAGATCTGGATAGAGCCGTCTTTATTCATTTTTTTGAGGCTGCGGCTGACTGCCTCCCTGGCACTTCCGATGGAGCGGGCGATTGCCTCCTGGGTGAGAGTGAGTTCATCAGAACCGGTATCTGCAGCTTCGTCCAGCAGGAAGGCTGCGATCCTCTGAGGTAACGTCATAAAAAATGTCCGTTCGATTCCGGCGATCACATCCGAGAAATGTTCGGTTGTCCGTTTATAGATGAAATTTTCCAGATAGATATTGTTTTTCATCAGCCGGGAAAAAGGAACTGCCGGAAGCAGAAGAAGATCACAGTCTGTTTCCGCATCGATCTGCACATCAAATGTGATGGCAGAAAGCATACAGGAAGCGGAAAGGGTGCAGATATCACTGTCCCTTAAACGGTACAGTGTGGCTTCTTTTCCCTGAGAGGACAGAAGGTACACGCGGAGAACGCCCTTCAGAAGAAAAAGAGTTCCCAGACACTGGCGTTCTTCTGACTGTATGGCAGCACCTGCCGGGTAATGAAGTTCACGGATATTATCAAGAAGAAAATCCTGGTCTTCTTCGGTCATATGTTCCCAGAAGGGAAAAGCCTGAAAATAGTTCAGGCAGCTGTTTCGGTCCATAAAAAGGTACTCCTTTATAAAAGATGTAGTATCCATTTTAACGCTGTTTGAATGGAAATACAACAGAAACGGAATCTTTGTTGCAAAAGAGGAATCCGGTTTTTCTATTTACATCCGGGGATGGGAACGCTATAATCATAAGGCGAAAGAATCAAACGGAGAAATAATGAAAAATGCCGGGTAAAGAGGGAGATCATCCGGCGGAAGTTAGGAGAATACAAATTTTGAAAATTTTACTTGCAGCGTGCAACGCAAAATATATCCATTCCAATCTTGCAGTATACAACCTGAAATCCTGTTCTGGAGAGTACAGCCCCAATGTAGTGATCAAAGAGTATACGATCAATCAGATCCAGGATGATATTTTAAAGGACATTTATCTGGAACAGCCGGATGTGATCTGTTTTTCCTGCTATATCTGGAATATTTCCTTTGTAAAAGAACTGGTACCGGATCTTAAGAAAATCCTTCCACATGTGGATTTCTGGGCAGGCGGTCCGGAAGTATCTTACGATGCGGTGGAATTTCTGAAAAAGAATCCCGCGTTTTTTGGTGTGATGGTAGGAGAGGGAGAAGAAACTTTCCATGAACTGGCAGGCTATTATATAGAAAGAAAACCGGAAAACCTGAAAGAAATCCGAGGTGTGGCATTTCATGACGAAACCAAAGTCCCGGATATTGTACACACAGGCTGGCGGGAACTGATGGACTTAAGTAAAGTTCCGTTTGCATACAGCAACCTTACGGAGTTTAAAAACCGCATTATTTATTATGAGAGCAGCAGGGGATGTCCATTTTCCTGCAGTTACTGTCTTTCTTCCATAGATAAGAAGCTCCGGTTCCGGGATATTGAACTTGTAAAAAAAGAACTGCAGTTTTTTATTGATAATAAAGTTCCACAGGTCAAATTTGTGGACCGTACCTTCAACTGTAAACATGACCACGCCATGGCAATCTGGCGGTATATTACAGAGCATGACAACGGGATCACGAACTTCCATTTTGAAATTTCCGCGGACCTTCTCCGTGAGGAGGAACTGGCTCTGATGAAAACCATGCGCCCGGGCCTGATCCAGCTGGAGATCGGGGTACAGTCCACCAATCCGCAGACCATCAAAGCTATTCGGAGAACCATGGATTTTGAAAAACTGAAAGGAATCGTAGAGCAGATCCACAGCTTTGGAAATATCCACCAGCATCTGGATCTGATCGCAGGACTTCCCTATGAGGGATATGAAAGCTTCCACAAGTCTTTCTGCGATGTCTATGCACTGCGGCCGGAGCAGTTTCAGCTTGGTTTTCTGAAAGTGCTGAAGGGTTCGCATATGATGGAGATGACCGGAGAATATCAGATCCTTTACAAAGACCGGGAACCTTATGAGGTGCTTTCCACAGCCTGGCTGACCTACGGGGAGATTTTGGGGCTGAAAATGGTGGAAAGTATGGTGGAAGTGTATTATAATAGTGGTCAGTTCAAACACACCCTTGTATTTCTGGAACAGTATTTTGAAGATCCTTTCCGGATGTATGAGGCACTTGGCAGATTTTATGAGAAAAAAGGATACTCGGAGATTTCTCATTCCAGGATGAGACGCTATGAGATCCTGATGGAATTTGCCGGAGAACAGAAAGAGATCCCGCTGGAAGTCCTTTCCGATGTGATGCTTCTGGATCTTTATCTTCGGGAGAATTTAAAGAGCAGACCATCTTTTGCATCCGATCAGAAGCCATACGAGCGGCTGATCTGGGATTACCGGAAAGCGGAAAAAATCCCGAAGACCGCCCATATCGAGGTGTTCCGGGATGGAAAGACGATTCTTTTCGATTATACAGACAGGGATCCTTTGACCAACAATGCGCGATTAACGGATATTACAGATGAGGTGAATAAAAATTATGGGAATGTTTGATCCGAAAAAAAGAAAAGTGATCACAGCGATCATCGCAGTTATTCTGGTTCTGGCAATGGTAGTTCCGACTGTGCTTTCGCTGATCATTTACTAAGGCGGCAGTTATGAAACTTGGGAAAAAAGCACTGGAGGCACTTCAGGCGGAAATTGACGGACAGCTGAAACCCGGAGATGAACTGATCGTGGCAGGCCCTGTGGCAGCAGAAGGTACGGCATGGATTGCAGAGAACTACCATGACAGACTGCGGGAAGTTTTTTCGGAACGGTTCCTTGAAGATGCCGGAAAACTTCCGGAAGTTTACGGAACAGGAATGAAAAAAGAGAACAATAAGGTCTGGAAGATGGCGGAAGCGTCCGGAGCCAGTGCCAGGTATCTGATGGGGGAAGGCGGCTTTCTGTCTGCACTCTGGAAAATGGCGGAAGCATCCGGAGTGGGACTTAGCGCAGACCTTCGAAGCGTACCCATCCGACAGGAAACCATAGAGATCTGTGAGATCTTTGATGTGAATCCCTATAAACTCCTTTCCGGTGGAAGTATTCTTCTGGGAATCCAGGGTGGCGATGCGTTTGTGCAGGAGTTACGAAGAGAAGGGATCATGGCAGCAGTGATCGGGCAGACCAATTCCGGAAATGACAGGCTTCTTTACAGCGGCGGAAATGCCAGATATCTGGAGCGTCCGGCGGAAGACGAATGGAAAAGATTGAATATAAATCGTTGAATGTTTGCAGCATTTAGGATTATATACAGCGAAGCGGATTGCGAATATCCGCTTGACAGTTTTATAGAAAAGAGGAAAATAATGGGAGTTTTAAACATTGTACTCCATGAGCCGGAAATTCCGGCAAATACAGGTAATATCGGCAGAACCTGTGTGGCAACAGGAACCAGATTACATCTGATCGAGCCGCTTGGTTTCCGTCTCAATGAGAAGGCAATCAAGCGTGCAGGCATGGATTACTGGGAACATCTGGATGTGACCAGATATCTGGACTATGAGGATTTTCTCAAGAAGAATCCGGGAGCGAAGATCTATTACGCAACCACCAAGGCGCCTCAGACTTATACAGATGTAAAGTATGAGGATGACTGTTTTATTATGTTTGGCAAGGAAAGTGCGGGAATTCCGGAGGATATTCTGGTGAAAAATCAGGAAACCTGCGTGAGGATACCTATGATCGGGGATATCCGTTCCCTGAATCTGAGCAATTCCGTTGCTATTGTGCTTTATGAGGCGTTGCGCCAGCATAATTTTGCACATATGAATCTGGAAGGGCATCTGAGAAATTACGACTGGAAATAAGATTGTGAACGGATTGAAAAATTGAAAGTAAATGTCTGATTTACATACTGAATAGCAAGCTGAAGAAGATTTATAGAGTAAATAAAAGAACCTCTGATTCGGAAAGATTGCAGGAAATATTAAGGAATATTTCTTTTACAGCTTTCCGGATCAGAGGTTTTTTGATGTTTTATTTTGCTTTTTCAAGAGTAAAAATAAATTCCGTTCCCACACCAACAGTGCTGATTACATTAATATTCTGCTTGTGGGCGTTGATGATCTCTTTCACAATGGCAAGTCCAAGGCCGGTTCCCTTACGGTCTTTTCCACGGGAGGCATCAATCTTGTAGAAACGGTCCCAGATTTTGGAAAGACTTTCTTTTGGAATTCCGGTTCCCCGGTCTTTGACAGAGACAAAAACTTTGCCATGGTTGACGGTTGTTTCCAGTGTAATGGAAGAATTGTCGCTGCTGAATTTTACTGCATTGTCCAATAAATTGTACAGTACCTGCTGGATCTGCTCCATATCCGCGCGGACGAACAGCTCTTTGCCTGCCAGAAGGAGTTCCAGCCGGATATTCCGCTCCGAACAGGTCCCCTCGAAGGAGGCCGCTGTAGTACGGATGGTTTCGTTGATATCAAAACGCCGCATGTGCATCATCCGTTTTTTGACATCCAGTTCGTTTAAGGTAAGGAGGCTTCGGGTCAATTTCTCCAGACGTGTGGATTCAAAGGCAATGACTTTCAGATAGCGTTCCTGCATTTCCGGTGGGATGGTACCATCCAGCATGGCTTCCACATATCCTTTGATGGAGGTCAGAGGTGAGCGGAAATCATGGGATACGTTGGAGATAAACTGTCGCTGATATTCTCCGTTTTTGTTCAGCTTGTCTGCCATGTAATTCAGGGAGTGGGAAAGATATCCCATCTCATCTTCAGAATCCACTGGAATCGTATAGGAAAGATTTCCGTTGGCAAATTCCAGAGCGCCTTTTAAAATTTTTTTCAGAGGTTTATGGACCCGGTAAAAGTAGATCAGAAGAAAACTGAAAAACAGTGGATAGATCACAATAAAGATCAGGATCATAACCTCTACGATATTGCTGCGGCTTTCGTAGAGGTTTTTCATAGGGTAGTGGATTGCCAGATAACCAATCACCTGGTCTGTATCTTTTATGGGAACGACGGTGCTTAACTGCGTGGTTTTGAATGTCCCATAAAACGTACCGGAAGAATAACAGATATTTTCGTAATCTGCAGGCCGGAAATTTTTGACAGTGATCTCACCGGAGCCGGAAGACTGTTCATCTGTGTTTATCAGAACGGTTCCGTCCGTGTCCATGACCCAGAAATCTGCATTTTGAAATGCGGCAGCAGAGGAAAGAGCCAGGGAGAGGGAGGCATTTTCCGGGTCTTTTACAGACTGACGGAGTTCATTTCCGGAAACCATCTGGCTGGCTGTGCGGTAAAGGTACTCTCCGGTGGAGCGTTCAAGCCTTTTTTCTACCAGGTAGGAGCCGCCGGAGGAAAGCAGCAGAAAGCAGATTCCCCCCAACACAAAATACAGGATCAGCAGTTTGGTATAAAGATGCTGTTTCATGAATCTTTTACCTCAAATTTGTAACCGATTCCCCAGACTGTGGAGAGAGCCCAGTTTGGATTATCCTTGATCTTCTCACGGAGACGTTTGATGTGAACGTCCACGGTTCGGGTATCCCCGATATATTCATAGCCCCAGATATGGTCCAGAAGCTGCTCCCTTGTGAAAACCTGATTGGGAGAAGCTGCCAGGAAATAGAGAAGCTCCAGTTCCTTTGGCGGCATGTCGATCTGGTGTCCCATATACGTCACAGAATAGTTAGTCAGGTTGATCACCAGATCCGGATAGGATACACATTTTTCCTTTGGTGCGGCAGAGGGTGATTTTACATGGAATCTGCGGAGCACTGCACGGACACGGGCAACCAGTTCTTTGGAGTCGAAAGGTTTGATGATGTAATCGTCTGCTCCAAGTTCCAGCCCCAGGACTTTGTCAAAGGTTTCTCCTTTGGCGGAAAGCATGATGATCGGTACATCGGAAGTATGACGGATCTCACGACATACCTGGTATCCGTCAATACCCGGAAGCATCAGATCCAGAAGGATCAGATCCGGGTGAAAAATATGGAACTGCTTCAGGGCTTCCTCGCCGTCATTTACGATCTTGGTCTCAAAGCATTCTTTTGTGAGGTAGAGAGCTACCAGCTCTGCAATGTTGTTGTCATCGTCAACAATGAGGATTTTCTGTTTTGTAGCCATGGTTTCCGCTCCTTTTTTTATTTCTTGAATTCTACGATGGTTACGCCGGCATCGCCTTCTCCGAATTCTCCGAGACGGAAGGAAGCTACATGTTTCTGGCGTTTCAGGTAATTGTGGACACCTTTTCTGAGGGCGCCGGTACCTTTTCCGTGAACAATGCGGACGGATTTCATGTGTGCGATGTAGGCGTCATCCAGATATTTGTCCAGCTCTGCAACTGCTTCGTCCACGGTTTTTCCCAGAAGATTGATCTCTGTGGAAATGCTGGCCGCTTTTGCCATGCGGATCTTTCCGGCACCGGTACGCTGCATGGATGGGGTGGTGATCACCGGCTCGTCCACAAGCTCCAGATCGGAGATATGTACTTTGGAACGGATGATTCCCATCTGCACAAAGAGATATCCCTTGGAATCCGGATGGCTGGAAACGGTTCCTTTCAGATTCAGGCTGAGAACTTTTACAGTATCGCCAAGAGAAAGATCGGATGGTTTCAGCTGCTTCTTTGGTTTTTGCTTCTGCTGTTTGGAAGACATGCCTTTTTCAGCCTTTGACATACGTTTCTTCAGGTTCTGGCGCTCTTTTTCCACAGAAGCGGTATCTACGTGATCCTTCTGGAATTTATGAAAAAGTTTCATGGTCTGGTCTGCGTATTCCTTGGTATCACGGAGAATCGCATGTGCCTGTTCATTGGCTTCTCTGAGAATACGTTCTTTTCGTTCATCCAGTTTTTCCTCTTTTTCCTGGAGGGATTTTTTCAGCTCTTCTACCTGTTCTTTGTAACGGGCAATTTCTGCACGTTCGTTTTCGATGGTGACACGGCTCTGCTCCAGGGATGTCAGAACATCTTCAAAAGATTCATCCTGCTCACTGATCTGTTCTTTTGCCTTGTCGATGATGAAATCCGGAAGTCCCAGTTTGGAGGAAATGGCAAATGCGTTACTTTTTCCGGGAACTCCGATCAGGAGACGGTAGGTGGGGCGTAAAGTTTCCACATCAAATTCACAGCAGGCATTTTCCACACCCGGGGTAGAGAGGGCATAGATCTTCAGCTCGCTGTAATGGGTGGTCGCCATGGTGCGGATGCCCTGTTCGTGAAGATGGGACAGGATAGCAATGGCAAGAGCGGCACCCTCGGTTGGGTCGGTACCTGCACCAAGCTCATCGAAGAGGACCAGGGAGTCCTGATCTGCGGATTTCAGGAAGGAAACCACGTTTGTCATATGAGAGGAGAAGGTACTTAAGGACTGCTCAATGCTCTGCTCATCTCCGATATCCGCATAGACCTCGCGGAAAAGTGCAAGTTCGGAACGGTCCAGTGCCGGGATATGAAGGCCTGCCTGGCCCATAAGAGTGAGAAGTCCTACGGTTTTCAGGGAGACGGTTTTACCACCGGTGTTTGGTCCTGTGACAACCAGGAGGTCAAAATCATCTCCAAGGCGGATGTCAATAGGAACGGCTTTTTTCCTGTCGATCAGCGGGTGACGGGCCTGGCGCAGGCGGATCCGTCCTTCGGTATTGAAGATAGGTTCGCTGGCATTCATGTCCATGGCAAGAGCGGCACGGGCAAAGATAAAGTCCAGCTGTACCATGATGGAAAGATCTGCGTGGATGGATTCCAGCTCTGCGGCTACCTGCTGGCTTAAAGACGCAAGGATTACTTCGATCTCTTTCTGTTCTTTCAGCTCCAGCTCGCGGATGTCGTTGTTCAGTTTGACAACAGCCATAGGCTCAATGAAAAGAGTGGAACCTGTGGCGGACTGGTCGTGGATCATACCGGCAACCTGGCCTTTGTACTCGGCTTTTACCGGGATACAGTAGCGGCCGTCACGCATGGTGATGACAGAATCCTGAAGATAATTCCGGGCGCTTCCTGCAACCAGAGAAGAAAGCTGAGTGTGGATCCGGTCGTTGGTGGCCTTGATGCTGCGGCGGATCTGACGAAGGGTGCTGCTGGCATCGTCACTGATCTCATCCTCGGAAAGGATACAGCGGCGGATCTCTGTGCTCAGTGGTGTCAGAGGTTCCAGTGCCGCAAACATTCCGTCAAGGGAATCGGTCATTCCGTCGTCACGGTCACTTCTGGAATAGGCTTTGACACGGCCGGTATTTTCCAGAAGACTGCAGACGGAAAGCAGCTCCGGTGCGTTCAGAGCGCTGCCTACAGTAAGACGTTTCAGTGTGCCACGGATATCCTTGACACTTCCAAAGGAAATGCCGCCTTTTTTGAACAGGCGTGCAAGGGCATCGTGGGTCTGCAGCTGCATGGATCGGATTTCCTCGATATCTGTGGAAGGGGTAAGCTTCCGGCAGAGATCTTTTCCCATGGGGGAGGATGCCTTGTCTGTGAGCAGATCTATGATTTTATAGTATTCAAGTGCTTTGTATGCTTTTTTGTTCATTGTTGCTATAGTTACTCCTTTTTGTTACTTCTGTTGATTCTGTGCTTTTCTGCGTAACACAGGATATGCAAAAAAACACTTCGTTTCCTATTTTACATGATTTCCATAGCAAAGGAAAGTAAAATGTGTTATGATACTGAATAAAGCCCGGAAGTAAGAGGAAACTGTGCGAAAATGCAGGGAAGACCGGACCGGGATGTGGCCAGAGATCGTAAAGAAAGGCTGGCTGTGAATGTAAAGTGTGAAGTGGATAGGTACATGAGTATTTCCGCTTTGAAAGTAAAAAAGAACAGAAAGGCAAGAATTTTATGCGTTTTTTAAATGAATTACATGAGGGAGACAGAGTAAACGGGATCTATCTCTGCAAACAGAAACAGGCAGCTACAACAAAGAACGGAAAGCCCTATGAAAATCTGATCCTTCAGGATAAAACAGGTGTGATCGATGGCAAGATTTGGGACCCAAATTCTCTGGGAATCGATGATTTTGATGCACTGGATTACATTGAGATCATGGGAGATGTGACAAGTTTTGCAGGTGCCATGCAGCTGAATATCAAGAGAGCACGCAAGGCAGGAGAAGGGGAGTATGATCCGGCAGATTATCTTCCTACCAGTGAGAACAGTGTGGATGATATGCAGAGCCAGCTGCGCGACCTGATCAACAGTGTGAAAAATCCTTATCTTTCTCAGCTCCTGAAGAAGCTTTTTGTGGAAGATCAGGAATTTATGAAAGTGTTTGAAGGACATTCCGCAGCCAAGACCGTACATCATGGATTTATCGGCGGACTGATGGAGCACACCCTTGGAGTGACACGTCTCTGTGATTACATGGCAAATGCGTATCCGCTTTTGAACCGTGATCTTCTGATCACAACCGCTCTTCTTCATGATGTGGGCAAGACCAAGGAGCTTTCTGCTTTTCCTATGAATGATTATACAGATGAGGGACAGCTTCTGGGACACATTGTGATTGGTGCACAGATGGTACACGATCTGGTAAAAGAAATTCCGGATTTTCCGGAGAAGCTTGAGAACCAGGTGATCCACTGCATTCTTGCCCATCACGGTGAGCTGGAGTACGGTTCTCCCAAGAAACCGGCACTTGCAGAGGCTGTAGCTCTGAATCTGGCAGACAATACCGATGCAAGAATGGAGACATTGACAGAGATTTTCCACGCAGACAAGGGCAAAAAAGAATGGCTCGGTTACAACCGTCTTTTTGAGTCCAATTTAAGAAGAACAGGAGATATTTAATAGATGGAATTCCGTAAAAACGATATACTGACTTTGGATATAGAGGATTGCGGAGTTGACGGTGAAGGTATCGGGAAAGCCGATGGCTTCACCGTTTTTGTGAAAGACGCCGTGATCGGAGACAGGATCAGCGCCAAGATCATCAAGGCAAAAAAGAACTACGGCTATGGCCGCCTGATGGAGGTGATCACACCGTCTCCATACCGTGTGAAACCTGCCTGCTCCATTGCCCGCCAGTGCGGAGGATGCCAGCTTCAGGCATTATCCTACGAGCAGCAGCTGAAATTTAAAGAGAAAAAGGTTCGTGGACATCTGGAAAGAATCGGAGGTTTTCAGAATCTTGATATGGAACCGATCATGGGGATGGAAGACCCCTATCATTATCGAAACAAGGCACAGTTTCCGGTAGGAAAAAATAAAGACGGAAAGATCATCACAGGCTTTTATGCAGGAAGAACCCACTCCATCATTGATAACCGAGAATGTATTCTGGGAGTGAAACAGAATAAAGAGGTTTTGGATCGTGTGATCGGACACATGGAAAAATATCATGTACAGCCCTACGATGAGGCCACGGGAAAAGGTCTTGTACGTCATATTATGATTCGTTATGGCTTCCATACAGATGAGATGATGGTCTGTCTGATCTTAAATGGAGATAAGATCCCTGCAGAAAAGGCTCTTGTGGAATCACTCTGTGAAATTCCGGAAATGACCAGCATCACCATCAATGTCAATAAAAAACGAAACAATGTGATCCTGGGCGATCAGCTTCGCCTCCTCTGGGGACAGTCCTATATAACGGACAGTATCGGAAATATCTCCTATCAGATCTCACCACTGTCCTTTTTCCAGGTCAATCCCATCCAGACCGAAAAACTGTATGGAAAGGCTCTGGAATATGCCGGCCTTACGGGAAATGAAACTGTATGGGATCTGTACTGCGGGATCGGAACTATCTCCCTGTTCCTGGCCCAGAAAGCAAAATTCGTCCGCGGCGTGGAGATCGTACCACAGGCCATTGACAATGCAAGAGAGAATGCGAAGTTCAATGGTATTGAGAACGTGGAGTTTTTTGTTGGAAAAGCAGAGGAAGTACTGCCGAGGGAGTATGAGAAGAATGGTGTTTATGCAGATGTCATCGTTGTGGACCCGCCAAGAAAGGGTTGTGATGAGGTACTTCTGAATACGATCCTTAAGATGAAACCGGAGAGGATTGTTTATGTGAGTTGTGATAGTGCTACGTTGGCCAGGGATCTGAAGGTGCTTTGTGCGGAGGATTATGAGTTGATGCGGGTTTCTACTACGGATATGTTTCCGCAGAGTACGCACGTCGAGACGGTAGTTCTTTTGTCCCAACAAAAACCAGATGACACGATAGAGATCGACTTAGACCTGGACGAGCTGGATGCCACCAGTGCCGAGTTGAAAGCAACCTATCAGGAAATCAAAGATTATGTGCTGAAAGAATTTGGCTTGAAGGTTTCAAGTTTATATATTTCTCAGGTAAAACGCAAATGTGGAATTGAAGTGGGAGAAAACTATAATCTTCCAAAATCAGAAAATGCAAGAGTTCCGCAATGCCCGAAAGAGAAAGAAGATGCTATCAAGGCTGCCCTGAAATATTATGCGATGATCTAAGGACATCGCTGATTTCAAGGAGGAATAACACATGAAAAGCACATTTGAAAAAATGGGTGGAACCTACACACTTGGCGCAGACGGAATTTACTATTCGAATCTTGTCAGTACAGATGAAGAACCGCATTATGGGAAATATGGAATGATGCGGAAAACATATCTGAAAGAGCATCGTCCGGCAATGTATTCACTGTATATGCTGGAAGACAGACTGACAGAACATCTGAATACTGTGGACGATGAAGCACAGGAGAGAATGGATATTCTGGTGAGTCAGATGATGGAGAAGCAGGGCATTACGGAAGAATTGAAAGCTCGTGACCAGATGGAATGGGTTAGAGCGGTAAATAATGCCCGGAATGCTGCAGAAGAGATTGTGTTGAAAGAATTAGTGTATATTTAAAGCGTGGAAAGCTCCTTCGGGAGCTTTTCAGTGTTTGTAAGAGTTTATATAAAATGGGCTAAGAAGGTGGTATGATCAAAATAACAGATTAAAATTTATATTAAGAAATGAATTTAAAATTTTTAATTATGAAATAAAACGTAAGATAATTTCAGAGGTGAGAATAATGGATAGAATTGCATTAGTAATCGGTAATTCTGATTATTCAAATGTAGGGAAATTGAATAATCCTAAGAATGATGCTGACGATATTGCTAGTATTTTGAATAAATTAAATTTTGATGTTACAAAAATAATGGATGCAAATTTAATAGATATTCAAAAATCTGTTAATGATTTTTTACAGGCATTAGATGAATATGCTGTAGGGGTATTTTTTTATGCAGGGCATGGTATGCAAATCGACGGTAAAAATTTTATCGTTCCTATTGATTTAAAGTTAAGTGATAAAAGCAAGACAATGGTCTCTTGTTATTGTTTAAATTCGCTGTTAGAAGGTGCATCTTCATATAAGGGAAAAACATTAATATGTATATTGGATGCATGTCGAGATAATCCTTTTGCTATGGGGAGGGGATTTTTAACAGGCTTTGCGCCATTTAATAATCCACCTAAAGGTACTATGATTGCTTATTCTACAAGCGCTGACTGTAGTGCATTTGATGGACAATGTAGTAATGGATTATATACACAAGTTTTAAAAGATGCTATGCTTATTCCAAATTTGAAAATTGAAGAAATGTTTAAATTTGTTAGAAATAAAGTGTCAGAAATATCAATTAGCCAATACGGAGAAGAACAGCTTTCATGGGAATATTCTTCGTTAGTGGGAGACTTTTATTTTTCTGTTACGCCACAACCAGTCAATGAACAGGTTACTGATGAGAAAATATATGAATTCATATGTGCTCGTCGAAAATCTTATGAGAATGCTTCGGATAATATTTATGATATTGAATGTTTGCCATATATAGATGCCTATAATAAATATCATATACCAATTATTAAAATTTTACGTGCATATTCAAGAGTAGATTATTCAAAAAGAGGATTTCAGTTTTCGGATGCTACTATAGATCAGTTAAACAGCAATTATTTGTCATCATGGGGATTTATACAGAAATATGGTAGATGGTATTATAAAAATCATTACGTTGAGATGGGAGATTTATTGCCATTGCCCGAGGAATTAGAACCTAAACAACCTATTAATGGAAAGGAATTGAAGATTGAAGCTTCATTGAGCTGGAAAATGAATGATGGAAAGATAAGATTTCAAGTATCTTCTAATATTCCAGAGGAAACCCCATTAATGTTTACATTACGTGGCAAAGAATATACAGCTCAATGTAAATCTGTAGCAGGTAATAGAATTTCAATAAGTGAATGGTTTAGTGACAGAGGTAATCCTATGAAAAATGGATTTTATACTATAGATGTGTCATGTCCGATATATAGTGTATTGCCAGAAAAGATAAAGAAAATATTTGGTGAACGTAATAGAAATATATGTGGACAATATGTTAAATTTGAACCAGTGGGAGGAAATACGATTCATTTTTCGTATGGATTAGTTCTTAAAAATAGTAAAGTTCAAGTTATTGATATGCAACAAAGAATCTCAGCATTATAATGAATGTGGTTTTATACAAGAAAACATGGCAGATTGTAACTGGTTAAAGTGAATTGGGCGTATGGAACTTTTAAATCCATACGCCTTTTAAACAAGAGAGTTGTAAGAGCATATTATCTACTCGATGATGATTATAATTCCATATCATATGACCTTTTCTTAGCTCTGGCAGGCTGATTTCGCCGCATCTCCTGTTTCCTCTGATATTCAAGTTCCCAGGCACGATGGGAAAAAACATCAGGATCTTCCACATTGAGATAATCTACCTCATTGGCGGCAATATCACGGCGGTGATAGTCATAATACTTACCAAAAGTACCTTTGAGCTGCTCGATCAGCTTATCCCGGAAATTAGGACGTATCTGGATTCTGGTGTCCAGCAATTCTGTATACTGTTCAGGTTCAGGACGAAATTTTTCTTCCCGGAAAGCAGCGGCGTCTTTTTTAAGCTGCTTTTTAAGGGAGATGTCCTGAGAATCCAGGATATCAAGATTGCTATTCATCTGGTCATATTTTTTGGATAGATTCGTCATATCTTTATCAGTGGAGCATTGTGCCTGGAAGATTAGTTGCTCTTTCCTTGATTTCAGTTCTTCAATTTCTTCCGTAACAGTGGTAAGCTGCTGATTCAATTTTATATGCTGGATGGGATTCAAAATACTGGTTTTCTCTTTTTCTACATTCAGCTCTTTCCGTTCTGTAACTTTAGCTTTGAGTTTCTTTTTAACGGTGTTGTATTTATTCAGTATTGGATTAAAATGATTCATCCAATCATGAATTACTTCTTTTTGCATCTCATTATGAAGTAAATGATATTGTGTAAAAATCATATGATTTCGGATAGTTTCCATTGTTTCTGCAATTACAGGAATAGAATTTTTGACAGCTTGAACCAGTTTCTCTACCTGAGCTTTTAATTCCCGGAGCATTTGGTTATCTGCACGAATCTGGCGGTTGATTTCACAGCGGTCAGCTATCATTCCTTTCTTTTCCATGTTTTGAGCAATATAGCCTTCGTGGATGGTCGGCTGTTCGGTGATTCCCTGATCTGCAAAGCTGCGGTGATCAATGGATGCATTTATCTGATTGTGGGCAAGCATTTCATTTACAGTATCTGCCCAGTTTGCTCTCCAGATACAGAGTTGCTCATCACTGTTCCATTGTTCAGAAATGGGATTCTGTCTGCCATAGCGGCTGCTTTTTGGATGCTTGTCGATGCGGTCATAGCCTTTTTCCTGTGCGACAGATGCGGTCATATAAACTTTCTTTTTCCCAACTTTATATCTGTATTGCTTTTCCCAGCCATCTTTTTGAGCAGCTTTGAATTCAGTAGCTGTAAATCCTTTTTCTTCTCCATTTTTTATGCAGAGATATTCTTTTTCTGTTTTATACTGCCATGTTCCGTTTTCGTTCAGTGGACGGACGGTAAGCAGAATGTGTGCATGAGGATTGTGTCCATCCGTATCGTGAATAGCAAAGTCAGCGCACATGCCCATATCTACAAAGTTCTTTTGAATAAAATCTTTTAGAAGAGAAATATTACTGTCCTTATCTAATTCAACGGGAAGTGCGACAACAAATTCCCTTGCCAGTCGGCTGTCTTTTGTTTTTTCTGCAGCTTCCACAGCATTCCAGAGTTGTTCACGGTCTTTCCATTCTGGTGAAGCCATCGGTGGAAGCAATACTTCCTGATAAATGAGTCCATGCTTTCTGGTGTAATCATGCTGGATGCCATCGTAATCATTGTACATCCGGCTGCAACTCATATAAGCAGAAGCTGCGACAGCGGAACGTCCGGAACCACGGCTGACAACTTTGGCTTGCATATGATAAATTGCCATATCTGGCACCTCCTTTCGATGTTGCCTGCAACAGCGGAAAATCCCTCGGCAGAGCGCACGAGCCCCGTAGGGGATACCACCGCCCGATTTATCGGGTGGTGAGTAAGTGCGCCCTTCGGGAGTAGAACTTGTGCGTTTACATTCCTCGTAGCCGGATTATCAGCTCCCGTTTCAGGGAATCCAAATCCATTTCTTTAATATGGGGAACAATACTTTCCAAAATGGCTCCTTCCTGGACTAATCGGTGTGTTCTGGCATCACGTTCTTTTTTGCGATTTCTTGCTTCGGCTTCTTCTTGGCGGTGTCTTGCCTGTAAAAGTGCTTTTTCTTCCGGTGTCATGATTTTTTTATCTGCCATATCTGGCACCTCCTTTTTATGCCCGTATCCGGGCAGTATTGGTTTTAAAATCTTATGGTTTGGTACTATAGTTTCGGATAACTGACAGTGGCATGTTTCTGGTGATAAATAAGGAAAGAAAGTAGTACCACTGTCAGTGAAGAATAATTATCGTGTTATGCTTCTTTGCTTCAGTTCTGGTTCGGAGCATGATTGTTTAACAGAATTCTTTTTGCCTGTTTTAAATTGGCTGTTGCATTGTCCTGACGAATATTCCGGTTATTGATACGGACAGGAATACATCTCTCCAGAATACGGTCATAAATTCGTTTGTGTGCGATATCAGCGGCATTATTCAGCTCTGATAAAGTGAGATTGGTCGTTATGATCAGGGGCTTTTTACTGCGGTAACGACTGTCGATCACATTGAATACCTGTTCCAGTGCAAAGTCAGAGTTCCGCTCAATTCCGAGATCATCAATAATCAGAAGACTGTAGCGGTTTAAGCTGTTGATGAACTGGTTTCTGTCTTCAAAATGCATTCCGGTAAGGGTATTCAGAATCTGGGAAAAGTTGGTCATCAGTACAGGAACGCCTTTTTCCAGCAGGGCATTGGCAATGCAGCCTGCAAAAAAAGATTTTCCAGTACCGACATCACCCCAGATGAGAAGTCCGGAGGCGTTTGCTTTCATCTCTTCCCAGTTGCTTACATAATTGTGTGCCAGTTTTATTTCCGGATTGATGCCGTTATCCTTGGAAAAAGTGTAGTCATAGAGTGCTTTGTCCTGTAAGCCGCTGGTTTTAAGATGCTCTATTTCCATTTGTTTTTCATGAAGTTTTCTCTGGGTTTCTTCCTGCTCAAAGATTTCCTGCTGGCATTTACAGCGAATGGAAGGAATAAGCACCTTTCCCTGTAATTCATGCCGGCATTGTCTTGGCGTATTGCATTTGGAACAGTAGATCAGGTGGTCTGTTTCGTTAAAATATTCATCAGGCTGAAGCTCTCTGTTTGGTGTTATAGCGGTTGCTTTTCCTGTAAATCTTGTCATAGTGTTTCGTATTCCTCACTTTCGTAATTTCTTTGCCGGGAAGCAGGATGATCCTGTCTTGCCCAACTGATGATGGTAGCTGCATGGTTCTGATATTGTTTTCCGGTAGAAGCCATATAACCGGATAAGCGTTCAATATAATCCTTCCAGTCAGGGATTGTCTGCCGGATATCTTCAAGCTCTTTTTCTGACAGAAAAACATTTTGAAATTTTCCATAGGGTGAGAGTGGCTCCTTACTCCCTCTTATTGCTAAATTGTTCTTTTTTATCTCTTTCTTATTACCAGACAGTTTTCTGTCTGTATCAGGGAAAGAATCCTGTCTGTCAATAGGACAGTTTTCTGTCTGTCTTAGGGAAAGAAATCTGTCTGTATAGTGGATGGTTTCTTTTGGGAGTTTTACATAAATTCGATTGGGCTGTCCGGGTCCCTGCCGTTTTCGGAAGATAAGCTCCTGTTTTTCCAGTACTGCCAGAGCAGTTTTAATCGTCATCTGGCTTTTGTGGAGAACTTCTGCCAGTGCTTCAATTGTAAAGTAAATGAACACATGACCATCGATATCTGACCAGCCCTCATTTTTCTGGGAAAGCCTTGCCCGGTCGAGCAGGATAATATAAAGCATTTTGGCAGTTTCGTTTATTTCCATGTCCAGAAGGAAACGGGGAAACATCATATAAGATGGCAGGTTGGTGTCTGCTGTCAGAAAGTCCGTCATGTGTTCACCTCCAATCAGTTATTCTCCAAGAAAATCCCAGTCTACATCATTATCCGGCTGTGAATTTTCAGGTGTTGGAAAGGACGCCCTGATTTGGGGCTCCCTTTGCGCCATGCCTACAGTCAGTCCGGAAAGAAAAAGTGGCAATTCCTGTTTCAGACTGTTTTCCACTGCATCTACAATCTGTTTCACAAAAAGTTCTTCCCGTTCTCTTGTTTCCAGATAAGGATCAGCCTGTGTGCGGTAGTAGCGGTCAAAATAATCTACCAGTGCAAGAGAGATTACCTGACTGTAAGATTTAAAATCCTGCCTGTCCATCGTCTGTAAATATTCCCAGGCTCTCCGCTGTTGTTCTTTGTCCAGATTAAAGCGCAGGTTTGTGTTGCGGATATTGTTCTGCATGGTTTATCCCCTCCTTTTCAGGCTCATATAAGCCAGAGATTCGTAACCTTTGGCAGTGGCGCAGATGTCATCAATGATTGTGACTCGTGATTTGTCATACGTTCCGAAGTTACGGATCAGGCATCCACCGCCGCCAACCACATACAGGCGCATCAGGTCAGGATTATATTCATATTTGCGGAGCGTGGAAAAAAGTTCTGCCACATACTGTCTGGCAATAGAACTGATACAATCCAGATATGGTGCTGAAATGTCAGCTGTTCCAAACCGCAGAATCTGTTCTACTGTGGATTCTTCAATTTTCACTCCGAATTTGTCCAGAACAGCGTTCTTTGCGGCAATCATGCACTGGTTTACACCAAGTTTTTCTGTCCAGCATCGGCTCTCCTGAGCTTTCTTATTGTTAATATACAGAATGTTCATGGTTCCGTTTCCGATATCTGCAAGGAGATTAGTTCCCTTGAAATTTCCAAGGTGGTTTACAATAGCCGGATATCCCTGTGGGTAAAGGCTACATCCCGCAAAGTGGAGATGATATTCTTTGCCGTTGAAACGGTAATGGACTTCTGGATTCTGGAGCAGATAGGAACGAAAAGCTTCTCTTTGATTTCTGATCCATGTCAGAGGAAGTCCGGCAGCCAGATGAACATCTGCTTCACGGATGGAAAAGACATTCAGTTCCCTTGCAATAGCCATTAGCGTCAGAAGATAATATTCTTCGTCCATAGCTTTATCCGGGATAAATTCTTTGTGTCCTTCGCCAATCCGGTAGTAAATGCCGTTATATTCCAGAATATTCCCGGTGAAGATTGGTTCGGTTTCATAGGCTTTGATTCCGGTTGGTGTGACGGTGTTTGCTGTTTTCATATTGCCATAGCCATGATCTACAGCGATGATTTTTGTGTTTTTGAGTTCTCGCATAAAAAATACCTCCGTTTTCGTATTGATTGATTCAGCAGGTCATACCGGTGTGGTACTGCTTTGCTGTGAGATAAGCATACGAAAATCGGAGGTAAAAGACATTGAGTGGAAATTGAGCTGGAATTGAGAAAAAAGATATATTGTGCGTACATTCTTCATGTACTCTTGTTGTGATTTCATTGTTTTTTATCGTATAATATGGATACTGGAGGTGGTTTGGATGAAATACAAGATTTTAGTTGTCGATGATGATAAAGAATTGGTGAAAATGCTTTGTAGTTATTTTAATATGAAACAATATGAAACCATTACGGCTACAGACGGAATGGAAGCATTAAATAAAATAAAAATGAAACCGGATATTATTTTGTTGGATATCAATATGCCACGCATGGATGGGATTGAAGTATGTCGTCTGATACGCAGTAAAGTGTTATGCCCGATTTTGTTTCTAACAGCAAGAGTTGATGAAGATGATAAAATTAATGGGTTGCTTTCGGGTGGGGATGACTATATTACGAAACCATTTAGTCTTCGGGAGTTGGAAGCAAGGATTGCCACAAACATAAAGAGAGAAGAAAGGCATCAACAAAAAACGGAATACCGTTTCATGGATGAAATGCTGATTGATTATTCTGAAAAAATAGTAGCTATAGCCGGACACAGGATGGAGTTCACAAAAATTGAATATCAGATTATTGAATTCTTATCCATGCATCCAGGGCAGGTGTTTGATAAAGAACGTATATATGCACAAGTCTGTGGATATGATGCGGAAGGGGACAGTAGAACGATAACGGAATTAGTACGGCGTATAAGGAAAAAAATAGCGGATTATTCAGAAAAAGAATACATAGAAACTGTATGGGGGATTGGATACCGATGGAAAAAATAAGAAACTTGTCACTGAAAAAAACAATTCTGCTTTATTTTGTGATCAGCTTAACGGCAGCATTTCTGTTATCTGGATTTACAGTTCATTTTGCAGGAAATATGCAGAATAAAATATGGGAAAAATATATTGATTATGCAGATTATACGGACGTGTTTCAGCAATATGGAAAGAAATACGAGATTGAGATATCAAGACCTAATCAATCGCAGATGAATCGTTTGGACTATCATCTTTCGGAAATGTGTGACTTTATGGAAACATATTCGGTACTGATTTTTTCGATTGTTGGGAGTGTTGCTGCGGTATTCTTTTTTTATAAAAATAAGTTAAAGACACCTCTACAGGAACTAAAAGATGCCTCACAAATGATTGCAGATAATGAACTGGATTTTCATGTGTCCTATGAAAATAAAGATGAGATGGGAACTTTGTGTAAAGAATTTGAAATGATGCGAAGTGATTTAGCAGATAACAACAGAAAGATGTGGCGAATGATTGATGACGAGAAGGCTTTGCGGAATGCAATTGCACATGATATACGTTCTCCACTTTCCATATTGCGTGGGTATCAGGAAATGCTCTTAGAGTTTGTTTCTGCCGAGAGTATAAAAACAGAGGATGTTATTGATATCTTACAAACAGGCATGTATCAGATTGACCGTATAGAGCATTTCACGGAAAACATGAGAAAAATGTCCCATTTAGAACAGAGGGAACTGCAATGCTCAGAGATAGAGTTATCGGAACTGGCAAAAAAGATTGAGGCAGAAGCTGCCATGCTGTCCAAGAAGGAAAGTAAATTATGTAAGGTAGAAAGAGTGCAGGAACAAAACATTGTGAAAGTGGATGAGGAACTTGTCATGGAAGTGACAGACAACTTACTGGAAAATGCGGTTCGATATGCACAAAAAAGTATTGCTTTGCAGATAAAGAAAAAGGATGGTTTTCTTATAATTTCTGTTGAAGATGATGGAATAGGATTTGTGGATACTGAGGAAAAAGTAACAGAGCCATTTTATCATAAGAATCCACAAGATGATTTAAAGCATTTTGGCCTTGGTATGTATATTTCTCGTATTTTCTGTGAAAAGCATGGAGGAAATTTGAAAATATATAATGCCAGACAAGGCGGTGCTCATGTAGAAGCTCTTTTCAAAGCTGAATAAAAATACTTTATAAGGCTGAAATCACAAATAAAGTGGTTTTAGTCTTTTTTGTTGTGAATTTATTGAGAATTGATTTGTATGATGTTGTTAAAGAAATAAAGAAAGGAAGAGATACAATGAAAACAATCATAAAAAGAAGTATACTTGATTATTTAAAGAACCCTGTTTTGTGGATTGGCTTGATTATTATAGTTGCCAGTATGTATCAATGTCTGTCATCGTATTTGCAAATTCATTATATCAAACAGAATGAACAGATCACACAAAATGACGTAGCATTGGAAGATGCTGATGTCATGGATGGGTACATTCCCACATCTGATGATAAAGAAAGAAGAAGGGAGTGGGAAGATACGATCAAAGAGACGTTAATGGACACCTCCAAAAATGGTTTTGGATTTAGCAGGCAGGAAGCAGATCATGTAATGAAAGAAATTCAGAATATGGATGTAAAGACTGCTTCTGAGTTTTTGGAATCCCAATATGGCTATTATAATGCAATATATGCTTATGAGGACCTTGAAATTCATAAGGGGACAGCAGAAGAAATCAATCATTATATCGAGCGGAAATTATCCGAACATTCTTTTTCCTGGTACTTTGCCAAAAAATTTACGGATTTTGCAGGATTGCATATGGCCTTTTTTGCAACAGTCTTGCTATCATTTTTATTTATTCAGGATACACGAAAAAGTACCTATGAATTATTACATACAAAGCCTGTTACGGCAATCCAATATATATGTGGGAAAGTAATAAGCGGATTCATTAGTATGCTGGGAGTATTAGTGATTTTGAATGTTATATTCTTTATGCTGTGTTTGAAAACGTCTTTAGAATCGGGCTTTCCAGTAACACCAATTGATTTTTGCGTGAATTCTCTGATCTATATTGTTCCGAATCTTTTGATGATATGTTGTGTCTATACAATTACAGCATTAATATTTAAAAATCCGCTTCCGGCAGCACCAATCTTGTTTTTACACATTATATATTCAAATATGCTGACCATGAAGAATGATATTTATTATATGAGACCGTTCTCTATTATGGTGCGATTCCCTGGCAGATTTTTTGAAACACATGCAGCCAAAATGTCAAACATAAATCAGATTATTCTTGTAATTTCATCAGTTATATTAGTATGTATTTCTGTTACAATCTGGAAAAGGAGGAGGGTTCATTGAAAACGGAACTAAAAAACTGCCTGTCGTTATATAAGATTTTTTATTCATGTGCATTTATACTGATATTGTGTGCTATTCATCCGATTATATACTATGAAGAAATCGGTTCAGCGATTCAGTCGCCAATAGCATTTTTAACAATTATTTTTTGTAGTGACACATATTTGATGGAAGTAAAAAGTAAGCGTGCCGATGTATTTCATTTGTATGATCAAAAAAAGCAGTTAAAAGTAATATCGCAGAGAGTGGGCGTTCAAATATTATATTTATTAATACTTTCCTGTGTTGGATATGTTTTGTTTTTTTGGCAAAAACCGGGCAGTGTAAACGAAGGCATTTCGGGTATTCAGATATTTCTTTTATATTTCATTGCAATGTTTGGAACTATCTGGCTTTGGAGTATATGCTCTGTGATTTTGTGTACATTGCTTCGAAATATGTGGGCAGGTATTGGATGTTTATTTGGAATTGTCATTGGACTTATATCAAAAGCGGGAAGTTCATTTTTCGGAAATCTGGGATTGTTTTCTTTCAGCTTTTGTGAACCTACTCAATTAATGTCCGAGAGTTGGATTTATGGAACGCTTGTGTCTTTTATAGCGGGGCTGTTTTTATTTGCAGTATTACCAATGACTTTAAAGAAAAGAGGATAGATTATGAGTATTAGAATAAATGATTTAACAGTTAGATTTAAAAATGGTGTAGTTGCAGTAAATAAGGCATCTCTTGAAATACCTAAGGGAATTTACGGACTTTTGGGTGAGAATGGTGCCGGAAAAACCACTTTGATGAGGGTTCTTACAACTGTTTTAAAACAAACGGAAGGAATGGTTTCCCTTGATGGAATTCTGTATAACGAGGGAAATTATGAGAAAATACAGAAAAAGATTGGTTATCTTCCACAGGAAATCGACTTATATCCGAATCTTACGGTGAAAGAATGTCTTGTATATATGGGGGGACTGTCAGGAGTAGCCAGAAATGACCTCGAACAAAGAATTACCTATTATCTGGAAAAGACTTCTCTTACAGAGCATCAGAATAAAAAAATGCGGCAATTATCTGGTGGTATGAAGAGACGTGTCGGACTCATACAGGCACTTCTTAATAATCCGGATTTTTTGATTATTGATGAACCTACCACCGGGTTAGATCCGGAAGAAAGAATCAGGATCCGCAATCTTTTGGTTGATTTTTCAAAGGATAGAACTGTGCTGTTTTCCACTCATGTAGTAGAAGATTTAGCAGCAACCTGTACACAGCTTGCCATTATGAAAAAGGGAAGTTTTTTATATTCTGGAAGCGTGAGTGGGTTGCTGGAAAATGCAAAGGGCTGTGTTTGGAATTGTACGGTACAAAACGCAGAAGAAGCCCGTTTGTTAGAAGCCAATTATTCTATATCATCTAAGCAGTATGTAGAAAATGGAATTCATATGAAAGTATTAAGCAAAGGAAAGCCAAATGAGAATTGTGTCCTGGATAATGATATCACTTTGGAAGATGCATATATTTATTTGACGAATAGTTGAATATAACGGCGGGCAAGTTGCCCGCCGTAAATTATGCTTATTTTGTTAAAAGACCGGATAGATTTTTTCCAATGCAAAATCCAATCTGTGGATATAACTCCTGAATTTCCTGATATTTTGCTTCAATCATTTCTGGTTCATCAGCCCAGATCTTTTCATATATTTTGAAAGCTCTTTTAAAATGTGTTTTGGCTTGCGGAAGATTGGCAGTCATCAGATAAATGGTTCCAAGGGTTTCCTGTACTTTGGCATAATCCAGACAGTCATCGGAATGGTATTCCTTGATGATGCCGGATAATTTTTGCAATTCAGAGATGCCTCTTTCGGGTTCCTGCTGTTCTGTCAGGAACATTGCATAATTGGCAATCTGAGGTATGCTGTCATTTATATGAAGCAGGTTAAATTGGTCAAGCAGTGAGATACTTTTTTCCATGTGTTCTCTTGCAAGATCGGGATGACCGTTCATGCGGTAAAGTCCACCGAGATTGGCATGAAGGTTGGAAACAAGGCGAGCATTGTCAGCAGTGATATTTTCTATCTGGGCAAGTGCATCCTTTTCCAGTTTTATTGCTTTTTCTGGCTTGATTTCAAGAGTAGCCTGAAAATCCAGTAACAATGCCCGGTCAGAATCGGTGCCAATGTCTTTACGCTTCAAAAAATTTTTCAATTCCTGAATGATTGCTTTCATACCTTTCTGGTAATTATAATTATCCATATATGGAAAAACATTTTCCAGAAAAAGTAGATATTTTGGTATATCATCTTTTTCAATCAATTCTATGATGTTTCCTGCTGTCTGAAACAGCTTCTTGTAATAATCGACTTCAATTCCATGCATTAAACATATTTTCTGTAAAGAATCCAGTAATATGTGACAGCTACTTACAGATGGTTTTGTCTCTGAAAGGGTGATTTCCTGAATCATCGGATGCAGAGAGATGGTGCGACGTGTTGTTGTCTGAACGAAACCAGTCTCAATTAAATCGTTGATTTCATTTAGTGTGGGCATTTCCAGCCATTTGGCAAATATACGGGCAGAAATACCGGTGGAAGGAAGAAAGCACATATTACACATGATATCCTGCTGTTCAAGAGATAAAGTGTATAAAGAAAACAGCGTATGGATATGACTGTAATAGGTGGCTTTGCTGCTTTGTCCATCTTTGATTATTTTAATTTTATCTTCGTTATGGAAAGATGCTTTTTCCACCTGAAGTCTTGTTAATAACTGGTCTGGAGTTGAGATTCCATTTTCCAGAAGTTTTGCTGCCAGTTCCACGGCAAAAGTATGAGAGTGAACAGTTTCGATGATCTTTTCAACTGTTGCCCGGTACGTGTCTGCCTCTGAATAAAATACTGATGCCAGCTGGAAGAGAGCGTTCATATCCTCTATTTCTTTTAATGGCAGAGTACAGTATTCATCCAGTTTGCTTCGGGTTGTAAACAAAATCTGGCAGCGATATTTTAATACTACTGACAGAAAGCTGTCCTGTGTCGCAGTGACATTAAAATTATCTATGATAAGCAGAGTATCAGATTTCAGGGAACGCAGAAAACGGTTATGTCTTTGAAACCGTTCCTGGTCAGTGCTTTCCGGCGGATCGTCAATAAAATCCATGTCAGTAATATCCTGATGAAGATTGCCGGTATATTCTATATAAAGTATATTGGTGTATTGCTTTATGTACCGCTTTGCGTAGGCTTTGGCAAGTTCACTTTTTCCGATTCCGGCGATTCCGCAAAGGAAAACATGACGGTTTTCCTCAAGCACGGTATATAATTCTTCCAGTTCTTTATCTCTTCCGATAAAATGACGGCATGGTTTCGGAACCTCACTGTCCATAATATAATCCAGCACAATGGGGGATAAAGCTCCTCCGGCAAGCAGCTCCTGATTTTTGGTATTACGTTTGATAAATTGTCGCTCCATGCCAAAAGAAATCAGCTTTGCAAGAAAAAGCAGACGCGAGCTGGCTGGTTTGTACAGAGAAGCCAGATTTTTCTTTTTGGCATCGGAGATGGTGTCATCTTGTATAAATAATGTGTATATATCTTGCATAGCCATATTGCAGTCAGACATCAGTGGAAGAAGATTCTGGTGGATGGTATGGGCTAATTTTTCCTGGTTGGATGGCTTGGAATAGTAAGCGGATATTTTAGGACTGATTTTAGCCTGACCAGTCATCCAGCGGCAAACCAGACCGTTATCCATTGAAAAATCCTGATTTGCCGGATCATCCATAAAATCTTCAAATAATTCGTATAAAAAATCAGGCTGACTCATTTGATTACTTTCGCTGATATGATTTTTTAAGCAAGTGCTAATAGAAGAAAAATCGCATCGATTCAATAGAAATTCCCCTTTCGTAGTTAAAGATTAAGTATATCCATCATAACACGAACATATATTCGATTCAAGGAAATGCGGATATTTTTAAATTGATTGTGTCAATTTACAATCAATTTCTATTCAATGTGGTTTTTCGGCAGGTTCTGTAAAATAAGCTCAGATCAAAACAATAACGGGAGGAGCTTATGCAACAGAATATTGAATTTGAGCGGTGTATCGATTTTCTGGTACGGATGATTGATAAGTACGGCGAAGAAGTCCTCCGGGAGTTGGAGGAAGAAAAACAGAATAAGGAAGAAAAAGAAGCGGCAGTTTCCTGAAATACAAAATGTAAATCAGACTGTCGCTTTTTTCATGCATTTTTAAATCAAATAAATTTTAAAAGCTGATGCAGAGTGTGTGGCTCATTATTCTGAGAAGCGGTAATACGCGTATCAAATGGCTTGAAATGATTCTGCGTATAAAAGCTCAGAAGAAATTCATTATCTTCGCATTCAAGAAACTCCATAACGCCACCTACGGAATATTTGAGACTGGATATGGTTTCCAGTGCAAATCCCAGTAGAATATTTCCAGGAATTCGTTTTTCCTTTGGAAGAGAATAGTTCTTTCCCAACTGGGCGATCAGGTAAGCTGCGGTAGTATAGGATTGTGTTTCTTCATCCAAAATACTGACACGGGACAGTTTTTTTGCCATTGTCTTGCTGATATTTGAAGCACGGACAGAGATTGGTTTTATTGTAAGTGAAAAATAACCAACCAGTGAAGCATCTTCAGCATCAAATACCAGATAAGTGATAGATTGATCTTTTTTGGTAAACTCAATCGCATTATGTAATAAAAAGTATTCCACATCGGGATTTTTGGGACAAGAAAAATCGGAGAGTAAGTCGTAAAGACTTTCCTCTCCGATATATGTCGGTTCGTCTTTATCCAAATATGCCCGAATATTAACGGTAAAATATTTATCAGACATGTTTTTTCTTCCTTTTTGACATTAAAGCTAAGATTTCCTGTGGGTTCGTTAACTGACGTCCGGGAAGTGTCTGCTTTGGTGTGCGGTCACGGTCGGCTTCGTCAATTGCTGCGACAAAACGCTTTACGCTATTTGGATTGGATACGACAAAATTATGAGTAATACTTGAAGTAGCCATACTAACACCTCCTCTTTTTTGGCTTTTTTGTGTATTTATAGTATATGCAATGTGTGATAAAAACACAATATCAAAAACAGAAATTATTTCTAAATAATTTTCAAGCCGGACATTTATTAGACGCTTCCGGTAAGCGAACAATATTTTCGAGCCAATCATTTATAAGTCGCCAATGGTGGGCGGGCAATATTTTGATAACAGAAATGCTCTGTATCTAACTTAATTATACGATTGGCGAAGAAATGCGTCAATACGGAAAATAAGTATTGAAAATAGTTGGAACAAGTACTAAAATAAGGTTGGGACAATAAAACAGAGTTATACTGCGAGGAAGATTATGAAGAATAAAAAGATTAAATGTGATATATATACCAGAGTATCCACAACCATGCAGGTAGATGGCTACAGTCTGGATGCTCAGAAAGAAAAACTCAAGAGATATGCGGAATTTCAGAATATGGAAATTGTAAATGAGTATTCCGATGAAGGTAAGTCTGGAAAGAGCGTAGATGGCAGACCGGAATTTCAGAGAATGTTGGATAATATTGAGAATGGAACAGATGAGGTACAGTTTGTACTGGTGTTCAAGCTTTCCAGATTCGGTCGTAATGCGGCAGATGTATTAAACTCTTTGCAGAGGATGCAGGATTTTGGAGTGAATCTGATTTGTGTAGAAGATGGAATTGACAGCTCAAAAGATAGTGGAAAGCTGATGATTTCTGTTCTGTCTGCGGTGGCAGAGATTGAACGAGAGAATATCCTTGTTCAGACAATGGAAGGACGTAAGCAGAAAGCCAGGGAAGGAAAATGGAACGGTGGATTTGCTCCATATGGCTATGAATTGGTAAATGGAGAATTGCAGATTGCAGAGGACGAAGCAGAGATTATTCGTCTGATCTATGACAAATTTATTCATACCAATATGGGAATCTCTGCGATTGCCGCATGGCTGAACCAGCATGGATATAAAAAGAAAAAACGACAGAATAATACACTGGACGCATTTGCCTCTTCGTTTATAAAAGGCGTTCTGGATAATCCGGTATACTGTGGAAAGTTGGCTTATGGACGAAGGAAGAACGAGAAAGTTTCAGGAACAAGAAATGAATATCGCATTGTAAAACAGGAAAATTATATGCTGCATGATGGTATCCACGAAGGAATTATTTCAGAAACAGATTGGGAGCTGGCACATCAAAAACGGGAAAAAACAGGTGTGAAATATGAAAAGACGCATAGTCTGGATCATGAGCATATCTTATCTGGAATATTGAGATGTCCGTTATGTGGAAGCGGTATGTATGGGAACGTGAACCGAAAGAAAAAGAAAGACGGAACCTTATATAAAGATTATTTCTATTATGCCTGTAAACATCGTCGTCTGGTAGACGGTCATAAATGTGGATATCGTAAACAATGGAGTGAGGAGAAGATTAACAATGCAGTGGAAGAAGTTATTCGGAAGCTGGTGAAGAATCCTAAATTTGAAGAAGCAATTCTGAATAAAATTGGTTCAAGAATAGATACAGAAGAAATAGAAAAAGAGATTGACGGATTGGAAAAGCAGCACAGGCAGCTGACCGGAGCAAAAGCAAGACTTGGACAGCAGATGGACAGTCTGGATATTATGGATAAATTTTATGAGAAGAAATATCAGGATATGGAGACAAGGTTATACCGTCTGTACGATGAGATCGAAGGCGTGGAGAACAGTATAGAGGAAGTTAAGAACCGCCTGCTGAATATCCAGCAACAGAAAATATCAGAAGAAAACGTCTATCAATTTCTTTTATATTTTGATAAACTATATGATAAGTTCACCGACCTGGAGAAGAAAGAATTTCTTAACAGTTTTGTAGAACAGGTGGACATTTATGAGCAGGAGCAGCCAGATGGCAGATTCCTGAAGCACATAAAGTTTCGTTTTCCGGTGTATTTTGGAGACAGGGAGACACAGGAACTTTGTTGGGACAACGAAAGTACCGTTGAGACGATAGCGTTGATTTCGAGAAAAGATAAATATGGAGCGGAGAGATAATAATATATTTGGTTATGAGCAAGTAGCGAAGCGGATTGCGAATATCCGCTTGACACACAAGCATGAGTTCAGAAAATTAAGAAGTGTCTTGTGGAAATAAAATGAAAGTGCTATACTTAAACAAATAAGGCCATGTGGATAAGAATATTAGAAATTCACATGGCTTCTTTTAAAACAATAAGTTAGCTATAACTAACACATGACAAAAAGGAGGAACGCTAAAATGAACATAAATGTATTCTATGGAATTCTGATCCCGTTTTTGGGTACTTCTGTGGGAGCGGCCTGTGTGATTTTTATGAAAAAAAATTTAAATGCACACGTGCAGAGGGCACTGACTGGCTTTGCGTCAGGAGTTATGGTGGCTGCTTCTGTTTGGAGCCTTTTGCTTCCGTCAATTGAACAGTCGGGGAAACTGGGAAAATTTTCTTTTGTACCGGCAGTGGCAGGCTTTTGGGCAGGAGTGTTGTTTTTGCTTTTGCTGGATCATGTGATTCCACATATTCACCAGTACAGTGACAGCGCCGAAGGTCCGAAGAGTAAGTTTCAGAAAACGACAATGATGGTCCTGGCAGTAACGTTACATAATATTCCGGAAGGAATGGCGGTTGGCGTGGTTTGCGCGGGATATCTCATAGGAAATACTCATATCACATTTAAGGGAATGGTGGCACTTTCTATAGGAATTGCAATTCAGAATTTTCCGGAGGGTGCGATCATTTCCATGCCCCTTCGCTCTGAAGGCATGGGAAAAGGAAAGGCATTTATAAGTGGTGTGCTGTCAGGAATTGTAGAACCTTTTGGAGCAATACTCACAATTCTGGCAGCGGATCTTATTATTCCGGTTTTGCCGTATTTACTCAGTCTTGCTGCCGGTGCTATGATCTATGTAGTGGTTGAGGAGCTGATCCCGGAAATGTCAACAGGGGAGCATTCGAATATTGGAACCATATTTTTTGCAACAGGTTTTTCCTTTATGATGATATTAGATGTGGCGTTGGGATGATTGGTCTGTTTATTTCGCACGTATGAAAAAATAGGTAAAAATTTGAATAGAGTAGCAATACACCCTACATATATGATATGCTCTACCTATCAACCACAAGAAAAGGAGGAACAAAAAATGAATAATAAAGGCATCGGCGCAGTTTTCTGTCTGATATCGGCAATCCTGATCTCTGCAAAATACATCTCAGCTGCGATATTTATGAGCGGTGTGAATACCTGGGATGCCACATTATTTGCTGCCGGACTGGGGTATGTGGGGCCTTTCCTGTCAATCGCTTCTGCTGTTGCACTGATCGTCGGAATTTTGTTTCTCGGATATGGGGTATATGAGGAGATAAGAAAAAACAAGAAATAAACAGGTTGCAGACAAGGGGGAATGTAGCAAATGTTTTTTACACTGGAAAAACTGGAAAGAAACACAAAACAGTTAAAAGATCTCCGTTACAGAGAACGGATGGAGATCCCGTCATTTGACGCGAGCACGCAGGAGGAGGAGCCGGTGGGAAAACGGCCGGAAAGCGTGGTCTACACGGGAACTCTGAAAAAAGGTGATTTCTGGATCGGAAGAGGTACTTATCTGTGGATCCGACAGTCCGTAGAGATCCCGGCGGAATGGGCGGGGAAAAAGATCGCCGGGCTTTTTAATATGGGAAAAACCGGCGAGGGCCTGAATTCCGGGTTCGAGGGACTGATCTACGTCAATGGTTCGCCATACTGCGAAACCGGCTCCTATCATGAAGAAGTGATCTTTCCTTCAGAGCTTGCCGGTACGAAAGTGGAGCTGGCTATCCGCCTCTGGGCAGGACTGGAAGGCGGCGGAGTACCAACACAACAGACTCATCAGTTCAAACAGGCAGAGCTTGCCGTTCTGGATGAGGTTGCGGATGATTTTTATTACAGCAGCAGAGCGGCTGTTGAGACTGTGCGTATGCTGGATGAGAACGATTCCATAAGAACAGATCTTCTGACAGCTATGGATCGTGCACATCTGGCTATAGATTGGAGAAGGCCTGGTTCTGATGCCTTTTATGGATCTCTGAAAAAAGCTCTGGAAGTCTGGAAGAAGGAGGTTTCCAGAATCTCGTGGACCAGCCCGGTAACAGTCCATACTGTGGGCCATTCTCATATCGATGTGGCCTGGCTCTGGCAGCTGAAACACACCAGGGAAAAAGCAGCCCGCACTTTTTCAACGATGTGCACTTTGATGGAGCAGTATCCGGAGTTTACCTTTGTCCAGTCCCAGCCACAGCTTTATGATTATATTAAGACGGATTATCCGGATATTTATAAACGGATACAGAAAGCCGTAAAAACCGGAAACTGGGAACCAAACGGAGCGATGTGGGTAGAAGCTGACTGTAACATTTCTTCCGGTGAGGCTCTGGTACGTCAGATCCTGAACGGACAGCGCTTTTTCAAAAAAGAGTTCGGCGTAACGGCCAATGTTCTTTGGCTTCCCGATGTATTTGGTTACAGCTGGGCACTGCCTCAGATCCTGAAGCGTTCCGGAATTGACAATTTTATGACCATTAAGATTAGCTGGAACCAGTACAACCATATGCCTCACGATACTTTCCGCTGGATCGGTGTGGATGGTTCCGAAGTACTGACGCACTTTATGAGCACTCCGACTTTTGGCGATGATGGTGGTTATACATATAATGGGCTTATCGATCCGGCATCTGTAAAAGGGGTATGGGATCTTTACCATGATAAAGAGATCAATAAGGATCTGCTTCTGGCTTACGGAAACGGAGACGGAGGCGGCGGAGTGAACCGTGATATGCTGGAGATGGGACGCCATCTGAAGGCTATGCCAGGACTTCCGGAAGTAATTCCTGGAACGGCCTATGATTATTTCGAAAATCTTCAGAAGACCATTGCGTCTACAGACCGTCATGTACCAACCTGGGATGGCGAGCTGTATCTGGAATATCACAGAGGAACCTACACTTCTCAGGCACGGAATAAGAAAAACAACCGGAAGACAGAACTGAAACTGCGGGAGGCAGAGTGGCTGGTAAGTGAGGCCGCTGTAAAGACCGGCGATTTTTCTTCCTATCCGGAAAAAGAGCTCCAGGAAGCCTGGAAGATCGCACTCAGAAACCAGTTCCATGATATTATTCCTGGTTCATCCATCCATGAGGTATACGAGGATTCCGCAGCAGAGTATGCAAAAGCCAATGAAATCCTGGATACGATCGAGAAAAATGCCCTGAAGGTTCTGGTAAGAGAATCAGATTCCATTGTAACTGTAGTAAATAACAGCAGTTTTGCAGGTGAAGGAATTGTAACAGTAAAAGTAAAAACTTACGAGGGCAGAAAGGGAAGCTGGTTTTCAGCAGATGGAAAAGAGCTGCCTGCTGTATATACGGAAGATGGCTGGCTTGTAAAAGTTTCTGGCATAGAGCCTGCCGGATTTACAACTCTGACTCTTATAATTGGAACCAGGGCGGAATGTTTTTGCACAGAAGAGTGGACCGGGGAACTGGACACGCCATTTTATCATATTGTCTGGGATGAAAAAGGCCGTATGACTTCCATTTTTGATAAGGAAAATGACCGTGAGATCCTGAAGGCAGGCGAATTAGGAAACCACCTGGTGGTTTATGAGGACCGTCCAATGAAGTACGATGCCTGGGATATTGATATCTATTACCAGGAAAAAGGATACGAGGTAGAGGATCTGAAAACGGTTTCTGTGGAAAAATCTTCTTTGATGACAAAAGTAAAAATGGATTGGAATTATCAGGATTCCACGATCTCACAGGAAATCCGCTTTTACAATGATAACCGCAGAATTGATTTTGTCACTCATGCAGACTGGCATGAGCATCAGCAGCTTTTGAGAGTTCTTTTTCCTTTGGATATCCGCACCAGCGAGGCAACTTTTGATATCCAGTACGGAAATGTGAAACGTCCCACCTACGAGAATACCAGCTGGGATATAGCAAAATTTGAAACCGTTGCCCATCAGTGGGCGGATTATTCCGAAACCGGATACGGAGTCAGCCTAATGAACGACTGCAAATATGGCTACAGTGCCAGGGGCCATGTTCTTGGCATGTCGCTGATCAAATGTGGAATCCATCCGGATTATGCGGCAGATCAGGGAATCCATGATTTTACCTATGCACTTTATCCACACAGTGGCAGCTGGCAGGAATCCGGTGTGCAGAAAGAAGCCTGGAGACTGAACAATCCGCTCTGGACTGTGGAAGGTGCAGTGGATGCAGAGGTACGTCCTGCTTTTTGCAAGGCAGATACAGACCATGTAGCCATCGACTGTATAAAGAAGGCAGAAGATTCTGAAAGTCTGATCATCCGTTTCCACGAGTATGCAGGCATGCGCGGTCCGGTAACGCTAAATTTTGGTTTTCCGGTAGACTCCTGGCAGGAGACGGATCTGATGGAAAATCCGGATGGCGAAGAAATGACAGGAGAACTTAAGGTAACGGTACGTCCTTATGAGATCCGAACTTTCCGGGTAACTCCGAAAAAATAAACAATAACTGAAATATGGCGCCGGCGTTTTTTTATTTTTTGCATCCTGAACTTTATGCGGAAGGATCGAGCAGCGACTGTTTCATGGTTGCACGGGATGTCAACGGAAACAAGCCTGATGCAGTTAAAAAAGACAGCACAGCCGGAGATCACCCGGCTGTGCTGCCTGCTTACAGAAAACTTATCTCTGGATTAAAAGTCCCTGGCCATCTTTAAATTTACTCAGGATGATCATGATAAGATCAACAAGAGCCCAGATCGCACTGATCCCGGTCCAGCAAAGCAGGATCATAATGATTCCAGTTCCAATCTTTCCGGCATAAAAACGATGTATTCCAAATACACCGACAAAGAGACATAAAAGCAAAGTTACCAGCCAGCTTTTTGGGCTGACCACACTATTGTAACCACCCATAAAGTTATTATTGTTGTTGTTATTATTGTTATTAATGATAATAGGACCATTGCCATTACCACCATAAGAATTTAAATTTTCTACCTGCTTTCCGCATTTTGGGCAGACAACACAGTCGGAATCAATGATCTGACCGCAATGTTTGCAAAATTTTGTTCCCTGAGACATACGCGATATCCTCCTTAAAATATAGTTTGTATGAAGCTGCTTTTTATTGTATACCAATGTGGAAAAAAGGTCAATTCTCGACATGTTTTTTACCTTCCTTTTCCGATTTTTTATACCAAAAACCGGAGTGATTTGATATACTTATCACATACGGAAGGAGGAGATATGAAATGTATCGAGTAACAAAAGTGATATCTGCTGCATTGCTGGCCTTTATAATCGTAACTGCGGTTACCGTTGGTCTGGGCAGTATGGCAGATGATGGGGTGATTTTGGATGCGTGGTATGCCATGATCGGATATATCCCGTTTGGAAACGTGCTGGCGCCGTTATGTGTGGATCTTTTTTCAGAATCATTTAATCTTGGAAAAAATATGTCCGAATATCTGATCGGTATAAAAGCACTTACCATGCTGGATTTTTTTCAGGATGTTGTAATATTGCTGCTGACCGCAGTGTGCTTTGAGGCGGTCAATAATTTTGTACAGGTGCTTATGGGTGTGAAAGAAAAGGGCGGAATCTATAATGTTCTCCTGCAGATGATCAGTGGAATGGTAGCTGCGTTGCTTTCCACGTTTGCTGCATCCATTATCCTGAATGTTCTCTGCCGGCAGCTGGTTTCCCTGCCCAAAGCGGTTCAGGGGATTATTTCGGTTCTCGTTACCCTGATCACAGTAAGTGGGGCTGTTGGTGTCCTGTATTTTGTACTGGGAATAGGACTTGCCGGAGCAATTGGATTTGTTTTTCTGAAGATTGTTCTGACAAATACATTGAAAGTTGCAGCCACTTATACAGGAACTTTGCTGGTGCTGTTGTTTCTGAGTGAAAAAGCATATCTGAAAATGGTATCTGCTATTGGTGCGTGGGCGGTTGTGATCATTCTTCTGATCGGAGTGGATATGATGCTTTCCTCTGTTTATGATCATTGAGATATGTTGTGAGATTTACGGATTTGATGTAAATTGTGTGCAGAGTGGGTTATGATATGGAACGAATGACAACAATGCCTGAAAGGCATAATAAAACTTATAAACTGGGTATTTTACATAGCATAAGGAATCCTTTACAATAGAAACAGAAAATAAAAATTCTTGAAAGCGAAATGGCTTCTCGATAAAATTTTTGGGGGCGTTATAAAGCACAGGATACAGCTAACGGATATTCAGCAGGAACCAGCGAGGAATATCTTGGCCGTGCGCTGAAAGATAACATTGCCAGAGATAACGTTGTGATCGCGTCCAAGTTTTATTTTAACCCGGGCCGTCTTTCCAGAGAAGCCATCATGCGGGAAATCGACGGAAGCCTGAAACGTCTGGGAACGGATTATCTGGATCTGTATATCATCCACAGATTTGATTATGAAACACCCATAGAGGAAACCATGGAAGCACTCCATGATCTGGTAAAAGCCGGAAAAGTACGCGCTTTGGGTGCTTCCGCTATGTACGGATATCAGTTCTACAATATGCAGCTTGCAGCCAGGGACAATAACTGGACACCATTTTCCGTAATGGAAGATCATTACAATCTTCTTTACAGGGAAGATGAAAGAGAACTGATCCCGATCTGTAACCAGATGAATGTTTCACGGATGCCATACAGTCCTCTTGCAGCCGGACATCTGGCAAGGCCGCAGTGGAAGTCTGATTCCCTCAGAGGAAAAACAGACCGGGTTGCGGTGGGAAAATACGACCGTATGGAACAGCAGGATATTAAGATCGTAAAACGGGTTCAAGAACTTTCTGAGAAACATAACTGTAAAATGTCTCAGATTGCCATTGCATGGCAGTGGGCAAAAGGAGTAACAGCACCAATCGTTGGAGCTACCAGGACAGGATATCTGGATGATGCGACAAATGCACTGAATGTAAAACTTTCTCCGGAAGACATTGCATATCTGGAAGAGATGTACGTTCCCCATCCCATCGTAGGCGCAATCGACAAAAATCCGGCAGAAGGTGTGATCCTTCTGGATGAGAAGAAATAAGAGGCGCCGAAATGTTTTCTGATAAACAGTTAAAAGATATGATACTTCCACTCCTGATGGAATACCCTGATCTTTCTGATAACACCACTGCTCATAAAAATTTTTGCGGTTTCCAGGCAGACAGGACAGATGATCCTCTATCTGGTATTGATCCATAATATAGCCAATGCAGTGGTATTTCCATTTGCGGATCCTCTGGGAAAAGGCCTCCGGGCAGCAGGTGATGCCATGTTTACCATGGGAATCTCTTTGGTTACGACCATTGGTGTGAGACTGATCTTTTCCATATTGTTTGGAATCGTCCTGAATCTGGGAGTCATCGGAATCGCACTGGCTATGTGTCTGGACTGGACGGTCCGTGGAGTGATCTTCTGGATCCGTTTCCGCCAGGGCAAATGGAAAACCTATCGGGTGATCGGTGAATGACCGGAACAGAACAATAAATAAAACAAAGAAAATAAATAAAAAAGCAATTTGCAGAATGCACAGATATCAACAGATCAGAGCTTTCTGCCGGTTGCTTTTTTTGGCAGATAGCTGTAAGATAACAAAGACTTTATGCGAGTGCGGATGTTTTTATCTGCCTGACATGCAGACACAGGAAAAATATACGGAGGAATATCTGTGGCAAAAAAACGAAAACCCAAAATGGAGCTACGGTATTACAAAATGCCGGAAGGTAGCCCGATCCTTGCATTGCTGGGCCAGAAATGGATACAAAATTACGGAAATGATGTAGATTATCTTCATTTTCATAATTATCTGGAGATTGGTTTCTGTTATGAAGGCCAGGGATTTCTGGTTCTTGGAGAAGACAAGGTACGGTTTCATGACCGGGAATTTACGGTGATCCCGCCCAACTATCCCCACACCACAAACAGTGATCTTGGCACCATCAGCCGCTGGGAATATCTTTTTATTGATGTGGAAGGCTTTCTGGATAAATTCATTGATAATTCGGTAAAAAAAGAAAAGATTGTTCATCGTATCAATTCCAGAGCACTTTTTCTGAATGAAAAGGAGAACCGTTCTATGGCAGACAAGATTCGGAAGATCCTGGATATCATGCGGGACGGGGAAGAATTTTATCTGGAAGAAGCCAAGGGGATTTTGGCATCACTTCTTGTGGAAATCGCAAGGATCAACCGGGATTCTGGGGAAGAACGTTACAGTGAGGGCAGAGGAAAAATCATGGATATGATTTCTAGATTCCAGGATTATATTTCTGATCATTACATGGAAGATCTTCGGATTGATGAGCTGGCAGAATACTGTCACATCAGCGAGACACATCTGCGCCGGATCTTTACGACTTACATGAAGATGAGCCCGCTGGAATATATCAATACCATCCGGATTCAGGCGGCCTGTGACTATCTGAAAAAGACGGATCAGCCCATTGCGGATGTGGCACATAAGTGTGGCTTTACGACGAATTCCACTTTTAACCGGAATTTTCGTAAGGTTACGGGGATGACACCTCTGGAGTGGAGAAAACGTCCTGAGAATTACGAACAGCAGCTCCTTAAGTTTGATATCCATTCAGAGGAAGGCTGGTAAAATAACAAAAACAGATCTGAGAATCTGGCATAACAGAATAAATATCGTACTATATGCCGGATCAGACAGATGGAAAGAGGAAAAAATGTACGACTACAGAATTGTGGAGCAGGTCTCCCGAAAAAAGAAACATATGTCAGGCGCCCTCAGAAAAGTGATGGTGATCTTTGCGGTACTTTTTGTACTGATGGGAATCACCATCTCCCAGGCGTTTATGCTTCCGGGGTTTCTGCTGGCGCTGCTTTATTTTGTGTATGATATTTTCAGTCAGAGAGATTATGAATATATACTGGAGAACGGGCAGCTGACCATTGATGTGATCTATGGTAAAAAATACCGGAAAACAGCTCATGTGCTGAATCTCGAGGAGATGGAGGTGACCGCACCTCATTACCACGAAAAAGTGGCAAAATACAAAAAGAATTCCGGTACAGAGAAGCTGAAAAAATATGATTATACTTCTTATGAAGAGGATGTACCATACTATACCATGATCATCCGGGAAGATGGACGGAAAATAAAACTTCTTCTGGATCTGACAGAAGAAATGCTGCATACGATGAAAACGCAGTTTCCGGAAAAGGTTTATTTTGCATAATATGTTAAAATGTTTGTGAAATATGTATAAAAAATAGCATATATTTTTATGAAATAGAAACAAAAACCTTCTTTTTTGGCGAAAAATATTCGCAGAATGTCGAAAAAGAAGGTTTTTCTTTGCCATGATGACCAATGAGAAAAATGAAAAACACTCAAAATGCATAAAAAAGCAGGTGCCTGAATCATGAAATAGTGCAAAATCAATAAAATGGTTGAAATTGCACATTATATGAACGGTTCTGCAAACTATGGCCGGAATACGGATGCTATAATCCATTCATAAGCAAACGGGAAATGCTTAATAAAGGAGGAAAAGTAAATGAAGAAAAAATTACTCGCAGTATTAATGACAGGCATTATGGCAATGTCTTTCGCTGCAACAACTACAGCAGTATATGCAAAAGGTGACGATGACAATACACTGACCGTATGGGCATGGGACCAGAACTTTAACATCAAGGCTATGAACATTGCAGGTGAGCAGTATGCAAAGGATCATGAAGGATTTAAAGTAGATGTAGTTGAGACATCTTCCGATGACTGCCAGACGAAACTTACAACAGCTGCAAACGCCGGAGATTACAGCACACTTCCGGACATCGTTCTGATGCAGGACAACAGCTACCAGAAATATCTGAAGAGCTATCCGGACGCTTTCACAGATCTGAAAGACATGGACATCAACTGGGATGACTTTGGAAAACTGAAACAGTCCTACTCCATGGTAGATGATACACATTACGGTGTTCCATTTGATAATGGTGCAACAATCGCCTGCTACCGTACCGATATCCTGGAAGAGGCAGGATACACCATCGATGACCTTACAGATATCACATGGAGTAAATTCGAGGAGATCGGTAAAGATGTTCATGAGAAAACCGGTAAATACCTCCTTACAAGTGAGGCAACAGGCGGCGATACTCTGATGATGATGATCCAGTCCTGTGGAGCAAACTTCGTAAATGAGGATGGAGAAGCTTACATTGTAGGAAATGATGTAGCTGAGAAATGTGTAGATCTTTATGTAGACCTTGTAAAGAACGATGTTGTTAAATTAGTAAACAACTGGGATGAGTACATCTCCACAATCACAAGCGGTGAGGCAGCAGGTATCGTTAACGGTAACTGGATCACAGCTACACTGATGGGAACAGAGGATCAGAAGGGTCTGTGGCAGATCACAACAATGCCGAAAGTTGACGGTGTTGACACAGCTACAAACTATGCGAACAACGGTGGTTCTTCCTGGTATATCACATCCAACTGCAAGAACGTAGAGCTTGCTGAGGACTTCCTTGCAAGCACATTTGGTTCCAGTACAGATTTCTATGATGCGATCCTTCCGGAAACAGGAGCAATCTCCTGCTACCTGCCAGCTGGTGAGTCTGACGTTTACAACGAGCCAAGCGAGTTCTTCAACAACCAGCCAATCTTCTCAACAATTGTAGAGTACTCTTCACACATTCCGGAATTCACAAAGACTCCGTATCACTATGAGGCAAGAGAGTGCATCAACACAGCAGTTGTTAATATCGTAAACGGCGCAGACAAAGAGTCTGCACTTCAGGAAGCACAGGATACACTGGCATTCAAGATGACAGAGTAAGATCTGAAGGCTGCATTCTGAAATGAATAAGTAAATACGAAGCAGGGGACTGCATGCAGTCCTCTGTCTTATGTAAAGGCTTAAGAGGTTTGAAAGGAGGAGTTCCTGTGAATTCCAAAAAAAGTGGCATGTCTCTGGTAGCGAAACAGAGAGCGGCAGGCTGGATCTTTCTGGCACCTGCAACCATCATGATCGCTGTCATGAGTTTTTATCCGATGATCCGTGCATTTATCATTTCTTTACAGACAGGTGCCGGAGCAAACATGAGGTTTGCGGACCCGATCTTCAGTAACTACAAACGTATCATGATGGATAAAGTATTTCAGCAGTCCATCGTCAACACATTTTTATATCTTATTATTCAGGTACCGATCATGCTGATCCTTGCGATCCTGCTTGCACAGCTTCTGAATAACAAAGATCTGAAATTCAAAGGATTTTTCCGTACATGTGTATTCCTTCCATGTGCGACATCTCTGGTATCTTATTCTCTGATCTTCCGTTCCATGTTTGCAACAGACGGTCTGATCAACAGTATCCTGATCAAACTTGGAATTTTAACAACCGGTTATAACTTCCTTGGAAACTCCACAAGTGCAAAGATTGTTATTATCATCGCGCTGATCTGGAGATGGACTGGATATAACATGGTATTTTATCTTGCAGGACTTCAGAATATTGAATATTCTGTATACGAGGCAGCAAAGATCGATGGTGCCAACGGCTGGAAGACTTTCTGGAAAATTACCGTACCACTTCTGAAACCGACAATTATCATGACATTTATCATGTCAATCAATGGTACACTGCAGTTGTTCGACGAGTCTGTCAACCTGACAAAAGGTGGCCCGGCGAACACTACCATCACAATGTCCCATTATGTTTATAATACATGCTTTATCAATGTGCCAAACTTCGGATATGCGGCAGCAATGTCATTTATCATATTTATCATGGTAGCGATCCTGGCATTTATCAACTTGAAAGTAGGTGATACACGTGACTGAGAAAAAGAACAAATCCGCGATCCAGAGAAGATTGATCCCTACCTATATTTTTCTGATCATCGTATCATTTATCTCTGTATTTCCACTGTACTGGATGATCTCCGCAGCAACTAATACAACTACTGATGTATCCAGAGGCCGGATTCTTCCAGGTACATATTTTATGGAAAACTTTAAGAACCTGACTGCACAGCAGCCGCTGTGGAGAGCACTTGGAAACTCTCTGTTTTATGCGGTCCTTACTACTGTACTCTGCCTTCTGATCTGCTCCATCGCAGGTTATGGATTTGAAGTATATCATGACAGATGGAAAGACAGACTGTTTTCCATCCTGCTTCTTGCCATGATGGTTCCACAGGTTGCAACAATGGTTCCTTTATTTAAGATGTTCTCCAAAGCAGGACTCTTAAATACAGCGGTAGGTTTTATCCTTCCGATCCTTTCTACACCATTCATGATCATGATGTTCCGTCAGAATGCAAGAGCATTCCCGATCGACATTATTGAGGCAGCACGTATTGATGGGTTAAGCGAGGTAAGGATCTTCTTCCAGATGTTTATCCCGACAATGAAATCTACCTATGCGGCAGCAGCAGTTATCACATTCATGAATGCATGGAATGCTTATCTGTGGCCGAAGGTAATCATGACAGACAACAAGGCGTTGACTATGCCGATGCTGATCGCCAATTTGATCACCGGATATGTGACAGATTACGGTATGCTGATGTGCGGCGTATTATTCTGTTCTATTCCGACTATGATCGTATTCTTCGTATTACAGAAACAGTTCGCAGAAGGTATTACCGGAGCTGTTAAATAAGATTCAAATTTAAAAGGATGCTGTCGAAAGCTGTAGGTGTATTGTATAATATGCTTCAAGTGGATCACACAGCATCCTTTTTATAAAGTGTCATAATAAAAAATATAAGGAGAAAGAAAAAATGGCAAAGCAGATCAGATATGACCATTTCCTGCACGGTGGCGATTACAACCCGGAGCAGTGGCTGGACAGACCGGACATTCTGAAAAAAGATATCGAATATTTTAAGAAAGCACATATCAACACGGTTTCCATGGGGATGTTTTCCTGGGCTGTACTGGAGCCGGAAGAAGGGAAATATAACTTTGACTGGCTGGAAGCGGTAATTAACAATCTGTATAAAGAAGGCATTTATACGATCCTTTCCACACCATCCGGAGCCAGACCGAAATGGATGGCAGATAAATACGAGGAAGTTCTCCGTATGGACCCGGATCGGACAAGAAGATTTTTCGGTGGAAGACATAACCACTGTTATACTTCTCCTGTATACCGTGAAAAGATTTTTAATATCAATAAGAAGCTTTCCGAACGCTTCGGAAAACATCCGGCAGTGATCCTGTGGCATATTTCCAATGAATACGGCGGGGAATGTCACTGTCCTCTGTGCCAGGAAAAATTCCGGGAATGGCTGAAAGAGAAATATGGAACCATTGAGAATCTGAATTCCAGATGGTGCACAACCTTCTGGAGCCATACCTACAACAGCTTTGACCAGATCGAAAGTCCGTCACCAAAAGGAGAAAATGCGCTTCATGCACTGACTCTGGACTGGAAACGTTTTGTTACAGACAGAACTGTAGATTTCATGAAACATGAGATTTCTGCGATCCGCGCAGGCGGGTCAGATCTTCCGGCAACCGCCAATCTGATGTACGACTACGACGGACTTGACTATAAAAAGTTTAAGGATGTTATGGATATCGCTTCCTGGGATAATTACCCAAGCTGGCATAAAAAAGACAACTATACCACAGCAGTGGATGGAGCCTTGCAGCACGACCTTATGAGGAGTATCAAAAAAGCACCGTTCCTTCTGATGGAATCCTGTCCTTCTGCAACCAACTGGAAGCCGATCAATAAGCTGAAAAAACCGGGAATGCATCTGGCTGCTTCCCTGCAGGCAGTCGCCCATGGTTCCGACAGTGTCCTGTATTTCCAGCTCCGCCAGAGTCAGGGTGCCTCCGAGAAATTCCACGGTGCGGTGATCGATCACTATGGCGGTGATGATACCAGAGTTTTTCGTGAAGTGACAGAGGTAGGAAAAGTTCTGGAACAGATCCAGGAAACTGTGGGAAGTGTAACGAAGTCTCCGGTGGCTGTTCTTTATGACCGTGAAAATGACTGGGCGCTGAAAGATGCCCAGGGACCTCGAAATGAAGATATGCATTACCAGGAAAACGTACAGAAACAATATCGTGCACTTCGAAGAAAAGGTTATAATACCGATATTATCAGTATGGAACATGACCTGTCTGATTATAAGCTGGTAACAGTACCGATGGCCTATATGTTCTATCACGGATACGCCGAAAAGCTTCGTACCTTTGCTGAAAATGGAGGTACACTGGTAATTTCCTACTGGTCCGGACTTGTAGATGAGACGGATAAATGTTATCTTGGGGGAACGCCTCACGGTCTCATGGAAACAGCAGGCATCCGTGCAGAAGAAATCGATGCGCTTTATGACTGGGAAGAAAATACCGGTATTCCGGAAACCGGAAATCACCTCAAACTTACAGAAAGCTATACCTGCAAAAATCTCTGTGAGCTAGCAAAAGTTTCCGATGCGGAAGTGCTGATGCGTTACGGAAAAGATTTTTATCAGGGCTATCCGGTGCTGACTCACAAAAAATATGGAAAAGGCCATGTTTACTATGTGGCAGCCGATATGGAAGCAGCCTTTTATGAGGACTTCCTGGGACGAGCAGCAGAAGAAGCCGGTGTGGAGATGCCGCTTACGTTTATACCGGAAGGAGTTTCTGTGACAACCAGGGAAAATGAAGATACGGAATATCTGTTTATCCAGAATTTCGGGGAGAAAACGGAAACAGTTTCTGTTCCGGAAGGTTACGAAGTCCTTTATGGATCGGACAGTGAAATTATGGCCCCGCTTACTACAAGAATCTTAAAGGGGAAAAAATAATCACAGCAAAAAAGTATAAAGCATATCTGCTTTCGGACGGTATGCTTTTTACTGCTGTCTGGGAAAGAGAAGGTAAGATGACAAAGATACAAAAAGAAGAGATAAAAAAAATCGCGGATCAGTTTGCATTTACCGGGGAACTGATTTCCTGCGCCCCCTGCGGAAGCGGGCATATCAATAGAACCTACATGCTGAGATACCGGATCGGAGAAATGGGCTCCATCAAGGTGATCCTCCAGAAGATCAACAGGGAGATCTTTCAGAAACCGGAAGAGCTTATGGAAAATATCGCAGGAGTCACCGGACATCTGAAAAAGAAGGTCATTGAGAAGGGTGGAGATCTGGAACGGGAAGTTCTGAATCTGATTCCCACAAAAGAGGGAAAAGCATATCTGACAGATGAGAACGGAGAGTGCTGGAGAGCCTATATTTTTATTACAGATGCGGTAAGCTATGATCTGGTGGAAAAACCGGAGGATTTTTACGAAAGTGCTGTTGCATTTGGAAAATTTCAGGAAATGCTGGCTGATTATCCGGCAGAGACTCTGCATGAAACCATAAAGGATTTCCATGATACAAAAAAGCGTTTTCAGGCGCTGAAAGATGCCGTGGAAAAGGACTGCTGTCACCGTGCCGCATCGGTAAAAGAAGAAATTGCGTTTGCACTGCAGCATGAAGATCTGGCTGGAATATTTGGAAAACTTCTGGAAAATGGGGAAGTTCCACTTCGGGTAACCCATAACGATACAAAACTGAATAATATCATGATCGATCTGGAAACGGGAAAGGGAATCTGTGTGGTCGATCTGGATACTGTAATGCCAGGACTGGCCATGAATGATTTTGGTGATGCGATCCGGTTCGGAGCCAGCACTGCGCTGGAAGATGAGAAAGATTTAAGTAAAGTCTCCTGTGACATGGAGCTCTACGAGATTTACGTGAAAGGTTTTCTGGAAAGTTGTGGAGACAAGTTAAACGCCAGGGAGATCGAGATGCTTCCTATGGGCGCCAAGGTGATGACCTATGAATGTGGCATCCGTTTTCTTACTGACTATCTGGAAGGAGATCATTATTTTAAAATCGACCGTGAAGACCATAATCTGGACCGCTGTCGTACACAGTTTAAGCTGGTGGCAGATATGGAGCAGAAATGGGAGCAGATGCAGGCAATCGTAAAAAAATATCAGAAATAAAAAACAGGGGATTTTTACAATGGAGGTAAAGATAATGAGCGAGACAAAAGGAAGAGTGACCATCCCGACAGATCTGGATGTGATTCCGGAGACACTGAAAATGCTGGATGAGTGGGGTGCAGATGCCATCCGTGACTGTGACGGAACAGAATTTCCGGCAGAGCTGAAAAATACAGGGGCCAAGATATATGCTACCTATTATACTACCAGAAAGGATAATGCCTGGGCGAAGGCACATCCGGAAGAGATCCAGCAGATGTATATCATGACATCTTTTCACACGGCAGTTTCCGATACTCTGGAGATACACCTGATGGACCATCTGTATCCGGATATGCTTGCTGTCAATACCAGAGATGATATTAAAAGATGGTGGGAAGTTATGGACCGTACCACAGGAGAGGCTGTCGGTACAGAAGAATGGTCCTATGATGAAAAATCCGGAAATGTGGTGATCCGTCCGGCAAAAGAGTTTCATGAGTATACGGTAAGTTTTCTTGCATATATCATGTGGGACCCGGTACATATGTACAATGCTGTTGTCAATGACTGGAAGGATGTAGAGCCTCAGATCACCTTTGATGTGCGCCAGCCTGCAACACGGGCACATTCCCTGGAACGTCTCCGCAGATTTCTGGATTCGCATGATTATGTGAACGTGGTACGATTTACCACATTTTTTCATCAGTTTACGCTGATCTTTGACGAGATAGCAAGAGAAAAATATGTGGACTGGTTTGGATATTCTGCCTCAGTGAGCCCTTATATTCTGGAACAGTTTGAGCGGGAAGTAGGCTATAAATTCCGTCCGGAGTTTATCATTGACCAGGGGTATATGAATAATACCTACCGTATCCCGTCAAAGGAATTTAAAGATTTCCAGGCTTTTCAGAGAAGAGAAGTGGCAAAGCTTGCAAAGGAAATGGTAGATATTGTCCATGAGTATGGAAAAGAAGCCATGATGTTCATGGGCGATCACTGGATCGGCATGGAGCCTTTTATGGATGAGTTTGCTTCCATCGGACTGGATGCAGTAGTGGGAAGTGTTGGAAACGGAGCAACCTTACGTCTGTTCAGCGATATCAAACATGTAAAATATACAGAAGGAAGATTTCTTCCATACTTTTTCCCGGATACCTTCCATGAAGGCGGAGATCCGGTAAAAGAGGCAAAAGTAAACTGGGTAACTGCAAGAAGAGCTATCCTTCGAAGCCCGATCCAGAGAATCGGCTATGGCGGCTATCTGAAGCTGGCTCTGGAATTTCCGGATTTCGTACAGTATATCAAAGAAGTATGCCAGGAATTTCGTGTGCTCTATGACAATATCCAGGGAACCACGCCATACTGCGTAAAACGTGTGGCAGTTTTAAACTGCTGGGGAAAAATGCGCTCCTGGGGCAACCATATGGTACATCATGCTATCTATTACAAACAGAATTATTCTTATTTTGGAATCATCGAGGCATTAAGCGGTGCGCCGTTTGATGTTTCCTTTATCAGTTTCGATGATATCCGTGAAAATAAAGATCTTCTTAATGATTTTGACGTGATCATCAATGTAGGTGATGCGGACACTGCACAGTCCGGCGGCGAGAACTGGGCAAATCCGGAAATCCTTACAGCAGTGCGGAAATTTGTCTACAATGGCGGCGGTTTTATCGGCGTTGGTGAGCCGGCAGCCCACCAGTGGCAGGGAAAATTCTTTCAGCTGGATGATATCCTGGGAGTAGAGGAAGAAAGAGGATTTAATCTCAATACAGACAAATACAACTGGGAAGAACACAGAGATCATTTTATTCTGGAAGATACAGACGGAACCGTAGATTTCGGCGAGGGCAAAAAGAATATCTTTGCACTGCCGGATACGAAGATCCTGATCCAGAAAGACCAGGAAGTCCAGATGGCGGTAAAAACCTTCGGAAAGGGTCGTGGCGTTTATATCAGCGGGCTGCCTTACAGCTTTAAAAACAGTCGTATTCTGTACAGATCCGTGCTCTGGTCTGCGGCAGCAGAGGATGAACTTCACCGCTGGTTCTCGTCTAATTATAATGTGGAAGTTCATGCCTATGTGAAAAACGGAAAGTATTGTGTGGTAAATAACACCTATGAACCACAGGATACAACTGTTTATACAGGGGACGGAAAGAGCTTTGAAATTCATCTCTCTGCCAATGAGATCCGCTGGTATCAGATCTGACAGATGTTTTGCAAAACTCTGTAAGAGAGCTGTTGACAGGCATTTATAAATGAGTGTATAATAGTACAGATTTGAAAGAGAATATATGGGCAAAGCAGTTGAAAAGCTGTGACGCAAAGCTAAAGGGCCTTTAAAATGGCAGCCAGCTGCAGGGAATAGAAACAGGGAATGGTATAGTTGCATGTCTATAGCCTGACCCTGTTTTTTTGTTGGAAGAACAGATAAAATGCATTGCGGTTTCCTGCGCGTTACAGGGATTTTCCAAAAGCTGCAAATGGTGAAATATGGAGTGAACAGTTGATAAACAAGGCACTATTTGAAGAAGAAAATTTATATATAGTGGGAGAGTCCCATCTTTGTGAGGAGACGTATGCGGCCATACGGAAAAACATCGAAAATAACCAGGCGGTAGGTGTTCTGGCCGGATATTATGACCGTGATCTTACAATTGCTTATATCAGTGAATTTTTTCTTCACAATCTTGGATATACCTATGAAGAATTTATGGAAAAATTTTCCGGATCGCTGAAAAATGTATTCTGTGGGCAGAACTGTACGTTTGCAAAGATCGAACGTTTTAAAAAGATCCATGGAGTAGGCGAAGCACAGATGCTGAATAAAGAAGGTGCACCGGTTAATGTGCGTGTATATAAGAAAGATACCATTGACAGTGAAGGAAACGCATTATGGATATTATCCACGCACATTGACGAGATGCAGGAAAATCTGGAACTGGTAAATCAGGTGCTCAGTTCCGGGTTCTGGTCTGTAGAATGTGCTCAGTCCGGAAATCCTGAATCAGTTTTCTTCAGTCATGAATTTCGAAAGATGCTTGGATATCATGATACTCTGGATTTTCCCAACAATCTGGAAACATGGGAAAGGGGAATTCATCCACGGGACCTTGAGGAGGTTTCCAGGACTTTTCAGGAAGCTTTTCAGGATAAGACCAATGAGAAAAAATATGATGTGGAATACCGCATGCGTATGGCGGATGGAACTTATCAGTGGTTTAAGGATAAGGGAGAGGTGAGCCGTCGTGCGGACGGAACTGCTTTTCGTATGGCCGGGATTTTTATAAATATTGATGCGGAGAAGAGAGCGAGACAGTATACGCAGAGAGTAGATGCTTTTCACCGTGCATACACAACGGCAAATCTCTGTGAATACTATGTGGATCTTCAGGAAAACAGCTTTAATTCTCTGAAGGTGGAAGAAACATTATCCGGACTGTTTGAGGAGAGCAGTACCTGGGATGAGCTGATCGATCTGCCGGTACTTGTGGTAGATGATGATCAGAATTGCTGCGAGAATACGGTGGCACTTCTGGAAGAAATAGGAATCGACGGGGAGTGGGTAACATCCGGAGAAGAAGCAGTTAACCTTGTTGCGGCGCGTTATGAAAAAGAAAACGATTATTTTGCCATTATCATTGACTGGAAAATGCCGGGAATGGACGGATTGGAGACGACCCGGCAGATCCGGAAAATAGTTGGAAATGATGTAACCATTATTATTTTGTCAGCGTATGACTACTCTGAGATCGCAAAAGAAATCATAGGGATGACCGGAGCAGAGGTCGTGACAGCAGAAAACGGAAAGACAGCAGTGGATATGATTTCTTCCGGCAACGCCTTTGCGGAAGATGTTCAGCTTGCCAGAAGTGCCGGAATGAATGAACACATTTCCAAACCACTGGATATGACAAGGCTTCGGGATGTGATGAGAAAGTGGCTGTAAAGTCTGACTGGTTAAAAGGTGAAGATTCTGTGAAATCGGCCTTTACCATTGACAGAAGAAAAATACAATAATATAATTAAACCTATCGTAAAAGTAGGATATAAAAACTGTTACAGTAGAAATAAGATCTATTGTAACAGTTTTTTATTTTATCGCTTTACAAACTTTATGAGAAAGGATGCAAAACAGTGAAGCATACGGTTATTTATATTGATGGTATGACCTGTATTAACTGTCAGTCGAGGATCTGGAATGTACTGAAATTAAGACCGGAGATCACGGGAATTACAGTCAGCTATGAATATTCACGGGCAGAGTTTGACTATGATTCGAAGAAAATCGGGATGAAAGAAATTGTAAAAATGATCGAGGATCTGGGATATCAGGTAATTCCCGCGGAACAGTTTCGCAGGAAACAGCTTCGTCAGGCAGCAGCGGAAATTTTTGCGATCGCCCTTTTATTTGTGATCCTGCAGCGTTTTGGAATTCTTAACCATCTTGCGCCGGATTCTCTTGCCGAGACAGGAATGGGATATGGAATGCTGTTTGTCATTGGTCTGATCACTTCTGTACACTGCATTGCCATGTGCGGCGGGATCAATCTTTCTCAGACCTTGCAGAAGCAAGAAGCGAACGCAGAGGAAATATCAAGGTCAATGTTTCGGAATACATTTTCCTATAATATGGGACGGGTTGTTTCCTATACCGTGATCGGAGGATTTCTCGGGGCCGTAGGAGGTCTGGCTGGAATTGGGGACAGTTTACAGGCTTCCACAGTGTTTCAGGGGTCTCTGAAACTCCTGGCCGGAATTATCATGGTCGTTATGGGTGTGAATATGCTGGGGATTTTTCCGGGGCTTCGGAAACTGAGAATCCACATTCCATTTCCTGGAGGGAAATCTTTATGGAAAAAAAGGACGCCTTTTCTAGTTGGACTGTGTAACGGGTTCATGCCCTGTGGACCGTTGCAGTCTATGGAGATTGTTGCACTGGCTTCCGGAAGCTGGGTAGCAGGAGCTTTTTCCATGTTCTGCTTCAGTATGGGAACGGTTCCTCTGATGCTTGGATTTGGCTCAATTTTTTCTGCACTGGGAAAGAAATTTACCAGACAGATCCTGAAAACAGGAGCGATCCTGGTGGTTGTTATGGGACTTGCCATGATGTCTCAGGGAAGCGTGCTGTCAGGTTTGGAAAGCAGGTCCGGCGAAAAGGTAGCAGCAGAAGCGGATAATGTGCAGAATGATGATCAGACAGATGTGGCAGTGGAAAAAGATGGAGTGCAGTATGTTTCCAGTACGCTGCGTTCTGGATGGTATCCGGATATTACTGTGAAGGCAGGGGAACCTGTGAAGTGGGAGATCAATGTACCGGAGGGCAGCATCAATGGATGTAATTATAGGATGATCCTTCAGGATTTTGGAATGGATCATACTTTCGAGAACGGAGAAAATGTCATCGAATTTATACCGGAAAAAGAAGGCGTCTATACGTATAGCTGCTGGATGGGCATGATCACAGGGACTATTTATGTAACAGGAAAATAAAAACAGAGGAGTAATGTTAAAGATGAAAAAAATTATGATAACAGGTATGGCGTTTCTTATAGCAATGACGGCGCTTGCAGGATGTGGAAATGTAACAGAAACAGAAACTACAGAAGAGACTTCCGCAGCAGATGGAAATCAGGAAATCAGCGTCAGTTCCGGTGGGAATCTGACCATACCGGTTGATGAACTGACAGAAAATGCAGTCTTTTATCCTGCAAATGTAGATGGCACGGAAATGGAAGTGATCGCAGTAAAGACTTCGGATGGAACTATCCGTACCGCTTTTAATACCTGTCAGATCTGTTATGATTCCGGAAATGGTTATTACAAACAGGAAGACGATAAACTGGTCTGCCAGAACTGTGGAAATTCTTTTACCATGGATCAGGTAGGAGAAACTGCAGGAGGCTGCAATCCCTGGCCGATTCTGGAAAGTGACTGGATACTTGCAGATGGTAAGATCCAGATATCTTATGATTTTCTGAAGGATTCCGCAGATATTTTTGCAAACTGGAAGGGTGCATATCAGAGTTAATGCAGCATTGACAGGAAAAAGAAAACATCATATAATAAACCCATTCCAAAAGAGGGAAAACAAAGCTGTTACAATAGAAAAATCTATTATAACAGCTTTTTTGTTACTATTGACAAACAATTTTGCTTGCAAAAAGGAGGTCTTTATGAACAAAAAAATCAAAACATTGTTTTCGTATCTGATGATCATTATCGGAGCCATACTGGCCAGCTTTTCCGTTGCCTGTATCCTGCTTCCCAATGATGCCATCGATTACGGAACTGCCGGAATTGCCATTATCATAAGCAAACTCACTGGGTATAATCTGTCGTTGTGTGTGTTGCTTGTCTTTCTGCCATTTCTGATCGCCGGGATCATTCTTATCGGTAAATATTTCTTTGCAAAAACGTTCGTAGGTTTTGTGATCTACACAATAGGTCTTTCCTACTTTGAAAAAATCCCTTTTGAACTAAATACAGAACATTTTATTGCGGTGGCTTTCGGAGGGGCGATTCTTGGTGTGGGACTTTCCCTGATCCTTCGAAATGGTGGCTGCATTGACGGCTCTGAGATTTTTGCCAATATCATTGTAAAAAAAATCTACAATCATTCGGGAAAAGACTACAGTATTTCCTACATATTAATTGCGTTCAATGCCTGTGTATATGGGGCGGTGTTTGTACTTCTTGACAGAGATTCCGCACTTTTAAGTCTTCTGGTGTACATCGTGTCAACTTCCATCATCGATCATTTCACAGATCATTTTGAGGCATTGAAACAGGTGACCATCATCACAAAAGATCCAGATTCAATTATTTGCGATATTAAAGAAGAACTGAATAAGACCTGTACTATTATCAATTCTTCCGGTGTGATCGCGGGGGAAAATAAAACACTGATCTGTTATGTGAATTACTTTGAACTGCAGAAAGTGAAAGAAATTATTTCCAGGAATAAAGGATCTTTCAGTACTGTTTCAACTATTGATGAGATCCTGCGATAAGGCTTACAATAAAAGATGGGTTTTTCTCCGGAAAAATGTTATTCTATATATGGATGAGAAAAATCAAAGGAGAAGAATTATGAGACTTTCAGAGAAATATGAATTCCGTTCTATACACAGGGAGGAAGCAGAACAGGCAGCGGAAATTGAGCAGATCTGTTTTCCACCGGCAGAGGCAATAAGCAGAGCGGATGTTATAGACCGTGTAGAAAAAATTCCGGAGCTGTTCCTTGTGGCAGTTGACCGGAAAAACGGAAAGCTGGCAGGATATCTCACAGGATTTACGACCAGTGAGGAGGCTTTCCAGGATAAATTTTTTACCAATGCAGATCTTTGTGATCCTGATGGGAAAAATAATATGCTTCTGGGGCTTGAGGTCCTCCCGAAATACCGTGGACAGGGCCTTGCAAGAGAACTGATGATGCGTTATCTTGACCGTGAGCAGAAAAGAGGGAGAGAACGTGCGGTTCTTACCTGCGTAGATGAAAAAGTAGAGATGTACCGGAGAATGGGATTTGAATATATTGGAATCTCAGCTTCTGTACTGGGTGACGAAAAATGGAATGAAATGGAATATCGAATGAAAAAATAAAGGCACAATTCCCGGTACTGTGATAAAATAAAAGATATTTCAAAGACAGAATATAACGATCAAAAAAGGGGGAAATACTATGGCAAAAGCAGAAAAGCACACACTGAAACTGGAAATAGAAAAACCGCAGTATATTACGGTAAATGATGTGACTTATGCACAGGTGGACTCCTGGTTTGGACATTGCAGAAGAGACCTGAAACTGGATATTATCTATCCGGAGGCACAGGATGGCAGAACTTATCCATGTATTCTCTGGATCTGCGGAGGGGCCTGGCTGATGATGGATAAGTCGGCGCATAATCTTTATCTCAGCAGGCTGGCATCAGGCGGATTTGTAGTGGCAAGTGTGGAGTACCGCACTTCCAATCAGGGGCCATATCCAATGCCTTTGCAGGATGTAAAGGCAGCGATCCGTTATCTGAAAGCGCATGCAGACCGGTTCCGTATCAACAAAGAGCAGATGGGAGTTATGGGAGAATCCGCCGGAGGATATCTTACATGTATGGCTGCGCTGGATCATGATCCGGCCCTGGATGTAGGAGAATATCTGGAAGAATCCAGCGAAGTACAGGCAGCCTGCCCCTGGTATCCGCCCACAGATCTTTCTGCGTTTCCGTGCGAATCCGCAGAACAATGTGCTTCTTCCGCAGAGTCCCTCCTTCTGGGCTTTAATTCCAAACGAAACAGAGAAAAGGCGTATAACTGCAGTCCTGTATCCAAAGTAACGAAGGATGCGCCGCCATTTTTGATCATCCATGGAAACTGTGATCGGACAGTGCCCTATGTGCAGTCAAAAACATTATATAATCTCCTGGAAGCGCAGGGCTGTGATGTAACTTTGCTGACGCTGGACGGAGCAGATCATGCGGATCTTCAGTTTTTCCAGGATGAAACATGGAACTGGATCATCGATTTTTTCAACAGAAAATTAAAATAAAACAGAAAACAGGAGTAAAATCATGGTCAGACCGATAATGAGAGATATTTTTTTTCTGAGACAGAAAGCGCAGCCTGCCACAAAGGAAGATAAACAGATAGTACAGGACCTTCTGGATACACTGAAAGCCAACGAAGCAGGATGCGTGGGGATGGCTGCCAATATGATTGGAGTAAATAAAAGAATCATTGCTGTAAATATGGGATTTATCAATGTGGCAATGCTGAATCCGGTGATAGTGAAAAAGTCCGGAGCATACGAGACAGAGGAGGGATGTCTTTCTCTTGACGGTGTGCGAAAGACTACCCGATATGAAAACATAGAAGTGGAATTTCAGGATATTTCATTCCATAAACAACGCCAGAAATATTCTGGCTGGACAGCGCAGATCATTCAGCATGAGATTGATCACTGTGACGGAATTATCATATAAATATGATATATAACAGAGTTAAGAACAAAAAGTACAGAAAAAAGCAGGGGATTTTTGCAATATGGTTCTGACGGTATTAAGATAAGAAGGGAAGCGGAAACTATGTATCAGAAATTAATGACATGTCTGGAAAGTGTAAGAGAGAAAACAGATTTTAAACCGGAAATCGCATTGGTTCTGGGATCTGGACTTGGCGACTTTGCAGAGAGGATCCAGATCGAACAGATCATTAAATATACAGATATCGAAGGATTTCCGGTATCGACAGTAAAAGGGCACAAAGGACGTTTTGTATTTGGTTATGTAGAGAAAACACCGGTTGTGATCATGCAGGGCCGGGTTCATTATTATGAAGGATATCCAATGTCTGACGTAGTTCTTCCGACACGTCTGATGGGGCTTCTTGGGGCAAAAAAACTTCTTCTCACCAATGCGGCCGGAGGCGCCAATCCATCCTTCCATCCCGGCGATCTTATGATGATCACGGATCACATTACAACGGCAGTTCCAAGTCCTCTGATCGGCCCTAATATTGATGAACTTGGAACCAGATTTCCGGATATGAGCGAAGTATACAGCCGATCCCTTCAGGATGTGATTCGAAAATGCGCTGCAGAATGTGGAATTGAACTGAAGGAAGGGGTTTATGTGCAGTTTACAGGACCTAACTATGAGACCCCGGCAGAGATAAGACTTGCTCAGCGCTGGGGCGGTGATGCTGTCGGAATGAGTACCGCATGTGAAGCTATGGCAGCCCGTCATATGGGAATGGAAGTCTGCGGAATTTCCTGTATCACAAATATGGCAGCAGGGATTTCAAAAGAAGCGCTGAACCATGAAGAAGTGCAGGAGACAGCAGACCGTATAGCGGAGTTTTTCCAGAAACTGGTTGAAAAAGTAGTGGTAAATATGTAATCCTGGAAAGAAGGAAATTTTAAGAAAAGAGAAACACAAATGATAACATTGAATGATTACCTGTATTCCGGAGATACCCTTCTTCGGATACTGAAAAAATATATCCGGGATCTGCGGACAGAAGCAAAAGAAAAACGCAACGAGATCGATCTGGTACACTGTAATTTCCTGATCCAGATCCAGGAACTTCTGGAACATAACGATTTCCTTACTGCCCAGTCCCAGAAGATCCGGGAATTTTATAAATATATGGCAGGGGAATACCCGTTTCTGGCATTTACCTTCAAGGGAAGGATCAAATCTCTGATCCGTGCGGAAGAGAAATTTAATGGATATGTAGTAGAATTTATCTATGATTACTATAAAGAGCATGGGAAATATCCTTCCGTATCCCAGATCAAAGAGCGCTTAAGCTGCTTCCGGGATTTTATTGCCTACAGGATCGTTATCGCCATGCCGAGATGCCATCTTAAAAACGGCGAGAATGTCAGAGAAGAAGAACTTCGGTATCTTTATGAGATCGCCAATGTACTTCCGGGATTTCTGGAAGAAAGAGGATTTACCGCAGAGCCGGCCAGAGGCGTGCAGGAAAGTACCTCTCCACTGTTAAGCGAGGAAGCAAAACCTTATTACCGGGATTATATCTGCAACAACAGCGAGGAAGATTATCAGTCTCTGCATATTACTTTTTATGATAACAGCTCCAGAAGTTATATGGAAGTACAGCTGCGTACAAAGGACATGGATGATGTGGCAGAGATTGGATCCGCGAACCATTTAAGTTATGAGAAAAAACAGGAAAGTGAGCGCAGAAGAAGAGATACCATTCCGGAGGGAGAATGCATCTATTTTGATGAAGCTTACGAACGTGGAATGCGGCTTCTCGGACTGGATCTGGCAAAACTGGATGTCAATATGTTTGGTGCGGTAAACAACAGCCTGATCAATGACGGCTGTGGACTGTTTCGCGGAAGAATGATCCTTCCCTATGAGCATCTTTCTCGTTTTCAGAATGATATCATTGACTGAGGGAGGCCTGACATGAAAGATCTGACAAAGGGGAAACCTTCCACGCTGATCCTGTCCTTTGCACTTCCTGTATTTCTGGGAAATCTTCTGCAGCTGACGTACAGCCTGGCAGATACCAGGATCGTGGGAAGTTTTCTGAAAGAAGATGCGCTGGCAGCTGTAGGGGCTACCAGTCCTTTGAGCGGCCTGATCATCGGATTTCTGATGGGCCTTGCAAATGGGTTTGCCATAGTAACTGCACAGAAATTTGGCGCCGGAAATCGAGAGGAAGTGAGAAAATCGTTTGCATTGTCTCTTTTGATGGGCAGTGTGATCTCTCTGGCCCTGACCGTTCTGGGACTTTTGTTTCTTCATCCGATCCTGGGATTTTTAAATGTGCCGGATCGTCTGGTGGGAACTGCCAGAGCATATATTTTTATTATTATCGCAGGCATGCTGACAACATTTCTTTATGATACCTGTGCGGCATCGCTGCGTGCGTTGGGAGATACGGTGACACCGCTTGTGATCTTGGCGGTGTCTGTGACTTTAAATATCGCAGGAGATCTGTTCTTTATCCTGGTGATAAAAGCAGGCGTACAGGGAGCAGCCATTGCCACAGTACTCTCACAGACTTTGGCGTTTCTTGTATGCTGGTTTTATATGATCCGCAGATATGAGATCCTCCGGCTGAAAAAAGAGGATTTTACAGGATTGGACAGAAATATGATGAAAAATATGCTGAGTTCCGGCTTGTCCATGGGATTTGTAAGTTCTCTTGTAAATCTTGGTACTCTGGCGCTGCAGACTTCCATCAACCGTCTGGGAAGAGATATCATCGTGGCCCATACAGCGGCCCGCAAGATCACGGAGATGTTTATGATCATGTTTGGTGTGTTTGGGCAGACGATGGCGATCTTCTGCGGGCAGAATGCCGGGGCAGGGCGGATGGACCGCGTGCGCCATGGAATCGGCCTGGCAGTTCTGTATACCTGTATCTGGTCTGTGATGACAGTGATCTTCAGTTTTACTATTGGAAAACAGCTGATATATCTGGTTACAGGAAGCCGGAACGAGACTGTGATCCTCAATGCAACGAATTATCTTAAATTTGATACGGTTTTTTATTTCGTAACGGCTGTGATCAGTGTCCTTCGAAATGCCATGCAGGGATTGGGAGAAACGGTGATCCCTCTTGTTTCCAGTGCACTGGAGATGATCGGAAAAGTAGTGATTGCGGTGACGCTGGTACCGCTTTTGGGATATACCGGTGTGATCGTGGCAGAACCTATTGTGTGGATCATTATGGTGATCCCGCTGATCGTGAAGATCTTTAAGATACCGGAATTAAAGAAAACAGCCTGAGAGATCAGAAGATCAGATCAAAAAGAGCCACGTAAAAAATATAGTATATAAAAGTATAGTATAAAAAAGCACATTGCATGGAGTAAAGCGTCACCCAAACGTCTGACTTTGGGGTGTGGTTTAACCATGGCAATGTGCTTTTTTACTGGATAAACTGCGAAGCATTTATTCGAGTTGGAGTTGCGCAGTGAATGCGGATTGAGAGTATCCGCCTGACCCTTACATATTTGGTGCGGTTTCTTTTGAATCCTCTTTCTCAGGAAAGATATGTCTGAAAATAAAACGTACGATCGGGCCTGCATAGATCAGCTGCCAGAAAAATGCAACAGGAAAGTTCATAAAAGTTGTCTGAAGCCAGACTGCGATAAACTGATTTCCTGCATGTTTAAAGAAAAGAGTTGCAAAAAAGCTCATCAGCGGACACATAAAGGCAACAGAGGCAACAGAAATTGCAAGAATCATACTGAATGGATGACAGTTACGAAAATTTACCATGCGGTTCGCGCAGGCAAAGGCAAGTTTGGATACAAGGAAGAAATCAAGGACAAAGGCGATCGGTCCCATAAAAGTCAGCTCGCGAAAAGCGGAGAGGAACACGCTGTTTGTCATTGCTCCGGTATTCAGTACAATGTTGTAACAGATCATGGCGTAAACCATGAAAAATACCATGATGATAGTAAAGATGACTTCCTGAAATTTGTTTTTTGGCATAAAAAATCCTCCTTTAAAATGATTAAGTGATAATGTAAAACCGTAAAGCATGTGTTGTTCGTTAATCATTCAGGAGAATGTGCGTTTCCAATATATGACAGGATTTTGCCATAAACCATATTCAGTTTTTATTTCGGCGATTATATTATCATAATCTGCAAAGCCTTGTCAATACGTAAAATTCTCACATTTCTGTTAAATATTCTGAAAATATTGACGAAATAGTCGGGCGGACATTCGTAACTCAGCAGGGGACTTTCTTGATTCGATTAAATAAGTAATTGAGAAAAAAATGACAGTAACCCCTCTTGACCACAAAAGTTAGATATAGTAAACTTATAAATGGTTAGCAGGTTCTAACTATTGCGTGAATAATTGTGACGGGCCGTATCCCCTGACAAAACGCGGCCCGGGCAAAGTTTACGGACAGGGCGAAAGGCCAGACAGGAGGATAAATATCAAATGGAATATTTAGAGATCGAGAAAGTCATTGGAAGAGAGATCATTGATTCAAGAGGAAATCCGACCGTAGAGGCAGAGGTTTATCTGGCAGATGGAACGATAGGAAGAGGAGCAGCACCAAGTGGTGCATCCACAGGAGAGTTCGAAGCACTTGAGCTGAGAGATCAGGATAAGGCCCGTTTCGGAGGAAAGGGTGTTTCCAAAGCCGTTGAAAATATCAATACTGTAATTAACGATGCACTGACAGGAATGGATGCATCTGACATTTATGCAGTGGATGCTGCCATGATCAGGGCAGATGGAACAAAAGATAAATCCAAACTTGGTGCAAATGCCATTCTTGCGGTGTCTATTGCATGCGCACGTGCAGCGGCGATTTCCCTTGACATTCCGCTTTACAGATTCCTTGGCGGTGTGAATGGAAACAGACTTCCGGTTCCGATGATGAATATTTTAAATGGTGGTGCACATGCCGCAAATACCGTAGATGTTCAGGAATTTATGATCATGCCTGCAGGAGCGCCGAGCTTCAAAGAGGGACTTCGCTGGTGCACAGAGGTATTTCATGCACTTGCGGCACTTCTGAAAGAAAAAGGCCTTGCAACGAGTGTTGGTGATGAAGGTGGTTTCGCACCGGATCTTGGAAGCGATGAAGAAGCCATCGAGTACATTCTCGAGGCAGTAAAGAAAGCGGGTTATGAGCCTGGAAAAGATTTTGTACTTGCTATGGATGCTGCATCCAGTGAGTGGAAAGGAAGCCAGAAGGGTGAGTATGTCCTTCCGAAATGTGGAAAGAAATTTACATCTTCAGAGCTTGTTGAGCACTGGAAGAACCTGATCGAGAAATACCCGATCTACTCCATCGAGGACGGCCTTGACGAGGAAGACTGGGAAGGCTGGCAGATCATGACAAAAGAGCTGGGTGGAAAAGTACAGCTCGTAGGTGATGACCTGTTTGTTACAAATACCGAGCGCCTTGAAAAAGGTATCAGCCTTGGATGCGGAAATTCCATCCTGATCAAACTGAATCAGATCGGCTCTGTATCCGAGACTCTGGAAGCAATCAAAATGGCACATAAAGCAGGCTATACTGCAATCTCATCTCATCGTTCCGGTGAGACAGAAGATACAACTATTGCAGATCTTGCGGTAGCATTAAATACCTGCCAGATCAAGACCGGAGCGCCGTCCAGAAGTGAGCGTGTTGCAAAATACAATCAGCTTCTCCGAATTGAAGAAGAGCTTGGGGATGCAGCGGTATACCCGGGATTTAAGGCATTCAATATTAAGAGATAACAGACCTTTCATATAAAATCAGCCAGGAGTACACCGGGGCCGGAACAGAATTTCTTCTGTATCGGCCCCGGTTTTTGAGCTTTTTTTAAAAAGATGTGTTCAGACGCATTTTTTTGGAAAAAAATAAGGTTGCCAGAATTGTAAAAATGGTATATTATGTTTAACAGCCATGTGAACAAAGAAAAAAATTGAATATTGGAGATGCTATGAAAGAATACGTAAATACTTTTATGCATTACAGGTTTCTTCTGAGAGAACTTGTAAAAAAAGGAATCAAACTGAAGTACAGACGTTCTTATCTTGGTATTATATGGTCCCTGTTGGAACCTCTTCTTACCATGATGGTACTGACGATCGTATTCGGTACTCTGTTTGGAAACAAAGACAAGACATTCCCTGTATATATCCTGACAGGCCGTCTGCTGTACAGCTACTATTCAAGTTCGACGACACGCGCACTGAAATCAGTCCGGGCGAATGCGGCGATGATCAAGAAAGTTTATGTGCCGAAGTATATTTATCCGCTGTCAAGCGTACTTTATAATTATGTAATTTTTCTGATCTCACTGATCGTGCTGGCTATCGTTGCAGTCGTACAGGGAATCCAGCCTACAATTTATATGCTGCAGATCCCAATCGCACTGATCCTGGTTCTTCTGCTTTCTTATGGATGTGGAATGATTCTTGCGACGATCGGAGTATTTTTCAGGGATATGGAATATCTTTGGTCAGTAGCACTGATGATCATTATGTATACCTGTGCGATCTTTTACTATCCTTCCAGACTTTTAAAGAGTGGATTTGCATGGATACTGAAATTTAATCCGCTGTATTGTATTATCAGTATTTTCCGTTCAGCCATGTTTGGCGAGATGATGAATATGCACTATTTTGCTTATGCGCTTATATTCAGTCTGGTTGCAATCGTAGTTGGAATGATCTGTTTCAAAAAGAAGCAGGATGACTTTATACTTTATATATAATTGCGGATTTACAGGAGAGAAAAATGGGAAAACCGGCAGTTGTAGTAGACAATGTAAGTATGAAATTTAATCTCAGTAAAGAAAAGGTCGATAACCTGAAAGACTATCTGATTAAATTCATAAAAAAAGAAATTAAATATAATGAATTCTGGGCTCTTCAGAATGTGAATTTTGAGGTGCAGAAGGGAGACCGTGTTGGTATCCTGGGACTGAACGGAGCTGGAAAAAGTACTCTGCTTAAAGTGATCGCAGGTGTATTCAAACCTACGGAAGGTAAAGTTATCAAAAACGGAAGACTGGTTCCTCTTCTTGAACTTGGAGCCGGCTTTGATCCACAGTATACCGGACGTGAGAATATTTATCTTTACGGAGCAATGCTTGGATATTCCAAGAGTTTCATTGAAGAGAAATTTGATGAGATTGTTGAATTTTCAGAGTTGAAGGAATTCATTGATGTACCGATCAAGAACTATTCTTCCGGTATGAAAGCAAGACTTGGATTTTCCATCGCAACACTGGTGTCACCGGATATCCTGATCCTGGATGAGGTACTTTCCGTAGGAGATGCCAAATTCCGGAAAAAGAGTGAGAAAAAAGTTCTCAGTATGTTCGACAAAGGCGTCACCGTTTTGTTTGTCTCACATTCTCTGCAGCAGGTACAGCGCCTCTGCAACAAAGCGATGATCCTTGAAAAAGGAAAACTGATCGCATATGGTGACATTGATGAGATTTCCGAGCAGTATGAGAAAATGATCGATTAACAGAAACAGGAAAACTTCAGGCAGATGCCCGAAAAATGGCGATAGCCAGACAATTTGCGGAAATAATGCAAATGTCTGGCTATTGTGTTATTATACTATGGAAGAACAGGGAAGTAAAAAATGACATTACAGCAGATTCTTGAAGAAGTAAAGAATGGCCAGCTCTCTGTGGAGCATGCAGAGAACCTTCTGAAAAAAGAAGGATATGAGGAAATGGATTATGCGAAGCTGGATACTACCCGAAAAGAACGGACCGGTTTTGCGGAAGTGGTTTACTGTGCAAGAAAAGCAGATGAACATCTTTTGAATATTTACCAGAAACTTTATGAGGAAGACGGAGAAGTGTTTGGAACAAGGGCGTCCAGGCATCAGTATGAACTGGTAAAGAGCATCCTTCCTCAGGTGGTTTATGATCCGGTTTCCGGAATTTTGAAGATTGAAAAAGAAAAAGAACATATTGGAAAAATTGCAGTGTGTACAGCCGGAACTGCAGATATTTCCGTTGCGGAGGAAGCAGCCCAGACAGCAGAGTATTTCGGTACCCACGTGGAACGGATCTATGATGTGGGGGTCAGTGGTATGCACAGGCTTTTTTCCAGATTGGATACCATCCAGGAGGCCAACTGTGTGGTTGCGGTAGCCGGAATGGAGGGAGCGCTGGCAAGCGTGATGGGGGGACTTGTGAAACGCCCGGTGATCGCAGTACCTACTTCTGTAGGATATGGAGCCAGCTTCCATGGGCTGTCAGCACTTCTGACCATGATCAATTCCTGTGCCAACGGAATTGCGGTAGTAAACATTGACAACGGATTTGGAGCCGGATATCTGGCAACCCAGATCAATCGGCTTGCGGAGGGAAAATAGATGAAAAACAAATTATATCTGGAGTGTACCTCCGGGATCAGTGGAGATATGACCGTTGCGGCACTTCTTGATCTGGGTGCAGACAGAGAAAAGCTGGAGCGAGCGCTTAAAAGCCTTCCGGTAAAAGGCTTCGATATAAAGATCAGCCGAGTGGTAAAATCCGGGATCGACGCCTGTGATTTTGATGTGCTTCTTGATCAGGAACATGAGAATCACGATCATGATATGGAATATCTGCACGGACATCATGGGAATTCTCACGGCCATGAAGGACATCATCATGAACATGGTCATGACACCCTGGATGTGTATGAGCATACCCATTTTCATGAACATCGTGTGCAGGAAGCTCATGTAAACAGTCATACACATACAGAAACGATGCATTCCAACCACGGTCATCACCACCACGAACACCGCGGCCTTAATGAAATCATGGAGATCATCGACCATGCAGATATGACAGACCGTGCGAGATCCTATGCGAAAAAAATCTTCACCATCCTGGCCCATGCAGAGGCGAAAGCCCATAATGTACCGGAAGATCAGGTGCATTTCCATGAAGTGGGGGCAGTGGATTCCATTGTGGATATTCTTTCAGTTGCAATCTGCATGGATGATCTGGATGTGGAGGAAGTAATCGTTCCAAGACTCTGTGAGGGAAGCGGAACCATCCGCTGCCAGCATGGGATCCTTCCGGTACCGGTACCGGCAGTAAGCAACATTGTAAGTGCCCATCATCTGAAACTGCATATCACACCGGTACAGGGTGAACTGGTAACCCCTACCGGAGCGGCTGTCGTGGCAGCATTCCTTACATCAGAAAAACTGCCAGAAGATTTCACAGTGGAAAAGATCGGCATCGGAGCAGGCAAGCGCCAGTACGAATGCCCGGGAATCCTCCGGGCCATGCTGATCCGGGAATCCGGGGATGTTTCGGGAGCGGATGTTTCCACAGAAACAGATACCATCGTGAAACTGGAATCCAACATAGATGACTGTACGGGAGAAACTCTCGGTTATGTTATGGAACGTCTGTATGAGGCAGGAGCCAGAGAAGCCAATTACATGCCTGTATTTATGAAGAAAAACCGTCCGGCGTGGCTGCTTACGGTTCTCTGTAAGAGGGAACAAGTTCCGACAATGGAGCAGATCATTTTCAGAGAAACCACAACCATCGGGATCCGCCGTCAGGAGATGGAACGGACCATTCTGAAAAGGGAAAAAAGAACGGTTACCACTCCTCTTGGAGAGGTGGAAGTAAAGGTCTGCACTTTTGATGGACAGGAATATTTTTATCCGGAATATGAAAGTGTAAAAAAACTCTGTGAAAAAACGGGAATTTCCTATAAAGAAGCATACCATATGGCTGTCCGGGGATGAGGTCAACATGTCTGTCCACGGATAATGGGGGCTTACATATTGACACATTTTCAAAAAAACTATATAAATGTATATAGAGCGATTATTGCCGGACAGAGAATCTGGCAGTGACACAGTAAGGCAGAAGCAGGAGAAGGATTTATGGCGGTAACGATACAGCAGATTGCAGAACGGGCAGGGGTTTCCAGAGGAACCGTAGACAGAGCATTAAATCACAGGGGACGGATCAATCCGGAGGTGGCAGAGAAGATCTGTCGTCTGGCGGACGAGATGGGATACGTACAGAAAGAGCGGAAACGTTCCAGAACAGCTAAAGACGAAAGACTGAAGATCGGAGTGGTAACACAGCTTGCCAGATCTTCTTTTATGCAGGAAGTGAACCGTGGCATTGAGAAGGCTGCCCAGGAACTGAAAGAAAAAGGAATCCAGCTGATCCTGAAAGAAGGCCTTTCCGTAGATGAGGACGAACAGCTTCAAGCCATTGAAGAACTGGAACAGGAAGGGATCCGTGGCCTTGCGGTGATGCCGGTAGACAGTGAGGCTGTCCGGGAAAAACTGAATGCACTCATCGAAGAGAAAAATATTCCTGTGGTAACCTTTAACTCGGATATTGTGGGGACAAGAAGAGCCTGCTTTGTGGGAATGGATAACCGTAAGAGCGGACGTACCGCAGCGGGTCTCTTGGGAATGATGACAAGAGGAAGCGGAAAGATCCTCATCATTACCGGATATTTCAGCAACCATGTTGACAATCAGCGCGTGGATGGTTTCGTGGAGGAAGCCAAGAGGGCATTTCCACATCTGGAGATTGCCGGAGTTCATGGAAGTTTCGATGAGGCATCGGAAGTGGAACATATTATCGAGAATGCCATGATGAGTACTTCCGGGATTAGCGGGATCCTGGTGGTATCTGGTGGTCAGGCAGGTGTGGGGAAAGCGTTTGATAAGCTCAGGCTGGACCGTCGCCCGTATGTTGTGATCTATGACCAGACACCAAAGAATGAGAAAGCACTTAAAAATGATTCCGTGGATTTCCTCATCGATCAGAACGGATATGTCCAGGGCTATGAACCGCCAAGGATCCTGGCAGATATCCTGACCAAAGGGCAGGAACCGGAACGGGAATTTCTTTTTACAGATATCAAGATCAAAACCAAATATAATCTGTGATCAGGCCGGTGGGCGAAAGATCACACAGAAAAATAAGAAAGTCTGCAGGATGGAAACATGCAGGCTTTTTTTATGGAAAGAATCTTCCTTGTTATGAAAAATATACATTCAAAAAGCGTGCTATATGCGTGCTGAAATACAAAGCACGTAAAAGCACATGGTAACAATAGCCACTTTCACCAAAATAAAACCATAGAAATTGTACAGAATAACAGAAAACAAAGAAAATGAAAAGAAGTACTTGCTCAATTTGAAAAAGAGTGCTATATTAACACCATAAGGAACACGCAAGAAAGCACGCTAGATGAAAAGAAAAGCACGCAAAACAAAAAAGCACACAAAAAAGAAGTAAAAAATAAACCATCAAACAAACGGAGGTAAGATCATGAAGTATATCGAATTTGATGAATCCAGACCAATGGACCTGGTACTCCTTGGAAGAGTTGCCATTGATTTCAACCCTGCTTACAACGATCAGGTGAAAGAAGAGTTCAAACCCCTGAAGAAAGTACATATGTTTGAGAAATTTGTAGGAGGATCTCCTGCAAACATCGCTGTAGGTGTTACCAAACATGGTCTGAAAGCAGGATTCATCGGAAAGGTTTCTGACGATCAGTTTGGTGAGTATGTAGTGGATTATTTCAATGAGAGAGGAATCGATACCTCACAGATCACAAAGTGCACAAACGGAGAGAAACTGGGACTTACCTTTACCGAGATGCTTTCTCCGAAGGAAAGCAGCATCCTGATGTACCGTAACCGCATCGCAGACCTGCAGCTTCATGTAGATGATATCCATGAGGACTACATCAAAAACGCAAAAGCAATTCTCATTTCCGGAACAGCTCTTGCAGAGAGCCCGTCCAGAGAAGCAGCCATCAAAGCAGTTATGCTTGCAAAGAAAGTAAATACAAAGATCATCTTTGATATTGATTACAGAGAATACAACTGGAAGAACGCAGATGAGATTTCCATCTACTATTCCATCGTAGCCAAGGAAGCCGACATCATCATGGGCTCCAGAGAAGAGTTTGACCTTACAGAGAAGCTGATCAAAGAAGGCATGACCGATGAGGAGAGTGCAGCTTACTGGCAGTCAAAGAATGCAAAGATCGTTGTGATCAAACATGGTATGAAAGGCTCCACAGCATACACAGTTGACGGACAGAAATTCAGCATCAAGCCATTCCCGGTTGAGGCAAGAAAAGGTTTCGGCGGCGGTGACGGATACGGCTCCGGATTCCTGTATGGACTGTATCAGGGATGGGAGATCATCGACTGCCTGGAGTTCGGTTCTGCAGAGGCATCCATGATGGTTAAGAGTAACAACTGCTCCGACTCCCTTCCAGGACCGGATGAAGTTCACGCATTCATTAAAGAAGAAAAAGAAAAATTCGGCGAAATGATCGCAAGAGTATAAAGAAAAGGAGTGGAAAAAATGGCAAAGACAGTAAGAATGACAACTGCACAGGCAATTGTAAAATTCCTGGATAATCAGTACGTTTCCATGGACGGAGTGGAGACAAAATTTGTAGAAGGCTTTTTCACAATCTTCGGACACGGCATTGCCGTAGGACTTGGTGAGGCACTGGATACCAACCCGGGCCAGTTAAAGGTTCTTCAGGGAAGAAACGAGCAGGGCATGTGCCACGTTGCAACCGCTTTTGCAAAACAGAGCAACCGTAAGAAAATTATCGCATGTGCATCTTCCATCGGACCTGGAGCTGCAAACATGGTAACCGCATGTGCGACAGCTACAGTAAACAACATTCCGCTTCTTGTATTCCCGGCAGATACTTTTGCATCTCGCCAGCCTGATCCGGTTCTTCAGCAGCTGGAGCAGAGCAGCAGCCTTGCCATCAGCACAAACGATGCATTTAAACCAGTTTGCAAATACTGGGACAGAATCACAAGACCGGAGATGGTTATGACAGCTCTTATTAACGCAATGAGAGTTCTTACAGATCCGGCTGAGACAGGTGCATGCTGTATCGCGCTTTGCCAGGATGTTGAGGGTGAGTCCTTTGACTTCCCGGAGTACTTCTTTAAGAAGAGAGTACACAGAATCACAAGACCGGTTGCAGTAGATGAAGAGCTTGAGGATGTAGCAGAGATCATCGCAGGAGCTAAGAAACCGCTTATCGTTGTTGGTGGTGGTGTTCGTTACTCAGAAGCAGGAGAAACCGTTGAGAAATTCTGTGAGGAGTTCAAGATCCCGTTTGGCGAAACACAGGCCGGAAAGAGTGCCTGCCAGTCCAGCAATCCATACTGCCTTGGCGGTATCGGCGTAACAGGAACCTACGCTTCCAATATCATCGGTAAAGACGCAGACGTGGTAATCTCTATCGGTTCCAGAATGTCTGACTTTACAACAAGCTCCAAGCATCTGTTCCAGAACGAGGATGTTCAGTTCGTAAGCATCAACAACTGCAGATTCCACGCATACAAGATGGATGCAGTAAAAGCAGTGGGTGATGCAAAAGCTACCGTAGAAGCACTTGCAGAGAAACTTCGTGCAAGAGGATATAAATCCGCATACACAGATGAGATCGAGAAAGCAAAAGCTGCATGGGATAAAGAGATGGAGCGTCTCGGAAGCATTGAGTACACAGGAGATGACTTTGAGCCGTTAATCAAGGCAAGAGATCCTCGTACCATTCCGGAGTATGTAAAACTTACAAACGGAAAGATTACACAGACAGCAGCACTTGCAGCTATTAACAGAACCATCGACAAAGATGCAACCATCATCACAGCAGGCGGTTCTCTTCCAAGCTGTATGCAGCGTATGTGGAGAACAGACAAACGTGGCGGATATCATGCAGAGTACGGATATTCCTGCATGGGATACGAAGTTGCCGCTACCCTTGGTGTTAAATTTGCAGAGCCGGATAATGAAGTATACTGCGTGGTTGGTGATTCCAGCTTCCAGATGCTCCACAGTGAGATCATGACTATCATGCAGGAGAGACAGAAAGTCAACATCATGGTATTTGATAACTGCGGATTTGGCTGCATCAACAACCTTGAGATGAACCACGGAATCGGAAGCCTTGCAACAGAGTTCCGTTACACAGACGGCAAGAAACCGACCGGAGATCTGATCCCTGTAGATTATGCAAAAGTCGGCGAAGGCTATGGCCTGAAGACTTATACCTGCCGCACCATCCAGGAGCTTGTTGACGCTCTGGAAGATGCCAAGAAACAGGATGTTGCATGCCTCTTTGATCTGAAAGTTATCCCGAAGACCATGACAGATGGATATGAGTCCTGGTGGGATGTAGGAATTGCAACAACATCTGAGAAAGAAAGCGTAAGAAAGGCCTGCGAGGGAGTTATGAAAGGCCGTGAAGAGGCAAGACTGTACTAATCTGGGAGGTAAGAAAATGAGTAAAGTATTTGGTTATCCGGAATATGACGAAAAAGGCGAAAAGATTCTTACAACATACGATAATGAGTACAAGGCCATGATGATGGACATCCGTGTTTACCGTATGAAAGCAGGAGAGACAAGAACATTTTTAAGAGAGGGTGAGGAGACAGCAGTTCTCCTTCTCTCCGGAAACATTACTTATAAATGGAACGGAAACGAGGCGACAGCAACAAGAAAAGATGTGTTCACAGAAGGACCATGGTGCGTTCACGGATGCACAGGAACAGAGATCACAGTTGTGGCAAATGCAGAGTCACAGATCCTTGTTCAGTGCACAAAGAATGAAAAAGATTTCGGCGCAAAACTTTATAAACCGGAAGATGCTCCGTGGGGATATTCCTGTGTGGGCAAATTCGGAAATGTTGCAAAGAGAAGAGTAAACACGATTTTTGATCATGATATTTCACCAGAGTCCAACATGGTACTTGGTGAGGTCCTCAATGACAGAGGAAACTGGTCCGGATACCTGCCGCACAGACATCCGCAGCCTGAGACATACTTCTTCAAATTTGACCATCCGGAAGGATTCGGAGCAAGCTTTGTCGGTGATCAGGTATTTAAGAGTACAGACGAGAGCTTTTCCGCAATTCCGGGAGGAGAGCTTCATCCGCAGGCAGTTGCACCTGGATATCAGATGTACACATGCTGGATGATCCGCCACATTGACGGAAATCCGTGGCTGCAGACAGACCGCTGCGAGGATGAGAGATATACCTGGCTTCATGACGCCGAGTTTTAAGGATTCGGAGAAACAGATACTGAAACGTAAATAACAGGCAGCAGGAAGAGGAGAATGCTGCTGTCCGTGAGGAACGGACAGTGGCAGACCTGCTGCTATTATGAAAAAAATTGTACTGACTGAAGGGAGATTTTGACAATGGCAAGAGAATTTATTGTACCTGGAGAAATTATTTCCGGTTCCGGAGCACTGGATATGGCGGAAAACGCACTGAAACTCCTTGGTAAAAAAGCTCTGATCGTAACCGATAAAGTAATGATCGACCTGGGAAACTGTGCAAAAGTTGAGAAGGCGCTGACAAATCAGGGCATTGCATACAGCATTTATTCTGACATCTGTGGTGAGCCGACAGATACCATGATTGAAAAAGGCTTACAGATCTATAAAGATGAGAACTGTGACTTCCTGGTAGCTTTGGGAGGCGGAAGCCCCATTGACTCCATGAAAGCTATCGGATCACTGGTAGTAAATGGCGGAAGCATTTCCGATTACATGGGAAAAGTGATCGATGTAAAGATGCCGCCAATGGCAGCAATCCCTACTACAGCAGGAACGGGATCTGAGGCAACACAGTTCACGATCATCACAGATACTAAAAAAGACATCAAGATGCTTCTTAAAGGCAAAGTTCTCATGCCGGATCTTGCCATTATCGACCCGCAGTTTACTATGACTGCACCTCCAAAGATCACAGCAGCAACAGGCCTTGATGCACTTTGCCACTGTGTGGAGGCTTATACATCCAGAAAAGCACAGACACTTTCCGATACATTTGCGGTATCAGCAGTAAAGAGAATTTTCAAATATCTTCCAATTGCGTACAAAGACGGAAAGAACGAAGAAGCCCGTGTACAGATGTCAGTAGCAGCTCTGGAAGCAGGAATCGCATTCAACAATGCATCCGTTACCATTATCCACGGAATGAGCCGCCCGATCGGAGCTCTGTTCCATGTAGCGCACGGACTTTCCAATGCCATGCTTCTGAAAGAGTGCCTTACTTTCGCACTTCCTGGAGCATATGACAGATTTGGTGCCCTTGGCCGTGATATCGGTGTTGCTGACGCCTCCGATTCCGATCAGGAAGCAGCTGAGAAATTCCTGAAAGCAGTAGAGGCACTTGTAAATGAACTGGATACTCCGACTCTGGAGCAGTTCGGAATCAACAAAGAAGAATTCTTCAATGTAATTGATAAAATGGCACATGACGCTATGGACAGCGGAAGCCCGCAGAATACCATGCGTGACGTAACCGAAGAAGAAGTGAAAGAAATCTACAGAAAACTCTGGTAAAATGCACATGTAAATCCGAAATGCCAGATAAGAAAAGACTCCGGACCGGAGAAAAAGGCTCCGGAGTCTTTTTTTCCGTAGTAAAAACAGCGGCAGCTGCAAAAGAAAGGGAGGCATATCCTTCGTGAGAAAAAAATATATCTGTATTCTGGCGGCAGTTTTAAGTTTTTGCAGCCTTTCCGGATGCGGGCCCTCAGCAAAGAAAACAGAAGAGGAAAAGGTAACCATCGGTGTTGTCACAAAATCCAAAAGCAGCGAATACTGGCTGTCCGTCTGTGACGGAATGGAAGATGCGGCGGAAAAATATCATGCGGATGTGGTGATCCTGTCTCCGGATTCTGAGACAGAGGAAAAAGTCCAGAAAAATATGATCAGGGATCTTCTGAAAACAGATATCCAGGCGCTGGCGGTTTCCCCAATTGATTCTTATGAATGTGAAGAGTATGTGCAGCAGGCGAAGGAAAAAGGTATTTCCGTGTACGCCTGCGATACCCCCATAGAAGATGCAGATGTACCTTATATCGGAATTGACAATGAAAAACTGGGTTATGAGCTTGGCGAGCAGCTTGCCAGGGCCCTGGATCATAAGGGAAAGATCGGTGTGATCGCCGGTGATTTTAATCAGGCAGGGCATCGGATGCGTGTTAACGGATTTGAAAAATATATGGAAAAAGAACCCGGGATCACCATTGAAATGGTGCGAAACGGTTACAGCAATATGCAGGTTTCTCAGAAAGATGTGGATGAGATCCTCAAGAAGTATCCGGATCTTGACGGGATCATGACCACCAGTGCTGTGACGGCCCTGGGACTTGCGGAGGCAACGGAAGGGAGGGAAATCTCCATTGTTTCCGTAGATGCTCAGGAAGATGCTCTGAAAGCAGTTCAGGATGGACGTATCGTGGCCCTGGGTGCCCAGTCCGGTTATCAGATTGGTTACGAAACCATCCGGTATATTGTGAACGATCTGGAAGGAAAGAGAACCGGAGAGGATGAGATCCTGGATTCCCAGGTGCTTACCACGGAAAATATTGATGCATACATAAAAGAAGACAAATATGGTTCTTCTTAAAGTGCAAAGGCAGGAAGCAGAGCATCTTCATCCAAAAATAAAACACAAAACATAAAAATAGGACAAAAACAGGACACCGGGAAACCGGAAACAGGAGAACTTTGGCACAGATTTAACAGTCAGGCCAAAATAATACCGAAAAAACTAAAATTTCTCACACTTTGATAATCCCGTATTTTCGATAAAATAGAATCATCAAAAGGAAGTCGAAAACAAAAAACGAAAAGAAATGAAAGGGCGGGATAATAAGATGGAGAAGAAAAAACTTTCGGTATCAACGAGGCTGTGTTATGCTGGAGGAGATGTAGGATGTAATATCGTGTTCGGAATGATTGGAACACTGCTGACACTGTTTTACACAGATTATGTAGGGATCAGTGCAGCGACAGTCGGACTTGTCATGTTGCTTTCCAGATGCTTTGACGGATTTTCTGATCTGGTTATGGGTGTCATTGTAGAGCGTACCAATTCCAAATGGGGAAAATCAAGACCCTGGCTTCTGTGGATGAGTGTACCGTTTGCACTGTCAGCAGTACTGCTTTTTACAGTACCACACACAACAGGAATGCTTCAGTTTCTGTATCTGTTTGTAACTTATAATTTCTGTACAACAGTATGTTATACAGCGATCAACCTTCCATATGGAAGTCTTTCCACAATGATGATCCGTGAGTCATCGGAGAGAGATAAACTCAGTGTTATGAGAATGGGCCTTTCCCCTCTTGGCAGAATTATCGCTGCAACCTGTACACTGCCACTTGTAAAACTGGTTGGAAACGATCAGGCTGCATGGATCAAAGTTATGAGCGTCTGGGCAGTACTGGCACTGGTTCTTCTGCTTCTGTGCTTCTTCAAATGTGAAGAGAAAGTTCAGATCGAGGCAAGAAAGAAAGACGAGAAACTTCCGGTTCCTACAATGCTGAAAGCACTTTTTACAAACCAGTATTTCTGGGCAGTTATGCTTCTCTGGACAGTACAGAGCGTATCCTTTACGATCACAGGAACCATTCTTCCTTACTACTGCAAATATATCTTCAACAATGACACATGGATGTACAGCGCACTGTATCTTACAGAAACACTGGTACTGGTAGCAGGAATCTTCGTCTGCTCACCGTTAATTAAGAAATTCGGAAAAAGAAACATCGCATTTGTCGGCGGATTTATCGCACTTGGCGGACAGCTTCTGTTCTTCCTGAACCCATACAGCTTCGGATTCATGGTTATGAGCTGTGTTACACGTGCCATCGGACTTGCACCGTTAAACGCAGTTGTATTCAGTATGGTCGGTGATGTAGTAGAGTTCGGACAGTGGAAAAACCACATCCGTCAGGAAAGCCTGATCTTCGCAGGCGGTTCCATCGGAACAAAAGTTGGCGCGGGTCTTGCATCTGCAGTGATCACAGGACTTTTAAGCAGTTCCGGATATGTAAGTTCTTCCGCAGGAATGACAGCACAGCCGGAAACAGCACTGGAGATGATCGTTTCTCTTTACAAATTCGGACCGATCCTCATTGCAGCAGTGATCATCGTAACACTCTTCGGATACAAACTTGACAAGATGTATCCGTCGATCATGCAGGAGCTTACCGAGCGCGAGGCACACGGACAGTTATAAAGTTTATTGTAAAACATATATTCAACCACAAACAGGAAATCAGGCAGGGGTAAGATACTCCTGCTGTTTCCTGTGTTTATGAGGAAACAGCCAAAGCGGAAGAGATGTATCCGCTTTTACAGAAGGGAGGAGGTCTTGTGTTAAAAAGCATCCGGGCAAAGATCATGCTGGCGATTCTGACAGTTACCATGTTTACCGCCGGTTCTCTTACCGTGGTATTTTATCTCCGGGCTGCAGAGATGATCGAAGAAAATTATTCCGGGATCCTGTACGGACGGATGCAGCAGACTGTAAAAAATCTGGACGAATCCCTGAAAGAGATTTATTATGTGAATATGAAAACTGCCTGGGATGAGGATGTCCGGAATAATGCGGAGGAATATATCCGTACCGGGAATGAAAACAGCCTGGAAAATATAGCCGGGCTTCTCCGGGAATACAGCCGGGAATATAAAGATATCAACTCCCTTTACTTTGTTTTTCCAGACAAAAAAATGGCGGTGACATCGGAAGAGTTTCCGGTAAACAAACAAGGGATTAAAGGAGAGCGGATCGAAGAGCTGGAAGAAATACAGGAGAGGGATTCTTTTCCGGTCCTTGTGGAATCCCTGGTCCATGAAGGCAGCAGTTTTCTTTCGGTGATCCAGAAGGTGGAAGATGACAACGGAGAGGCATTGGGATATGTTGCGGCGGACATCAAGGAACGGGCCATTTATTATGAATATCTGGAAGCTGTCAATGATGAGAAGATCACCAGGATTCTGCTTGTGGATGGAAATAATGAGATTGTAACATCAGAAGATTACAGTGATCTTGGGAAAACATTTCCGGAGATTACAGACCATGATGTTCCAGGTGTGGAAGGATATATAGAAAAAAACGGTGTGATCTCCTTTTTCAGCAGAGGAAGTTTTTCAGACTGTGGGTTATACCTGGAAGTACCAAAAAAAGAAGTCCTAAGTGAACTTTCCCAGATGAGGCTTTTCCTGATCGGAATCTTCGGGGCTGTTTTTGTGGCAGCTGTGCTTCTGGCACTGTGGCTTTCCAGGGTGGTCTGCGGACCACTCCGGTCCATGACAGGTACCATTGAGAAGGTTGGTGAGGGAGACTTAAGCCTTCGCACAGAAGTGACCACTGCCGATGAGATCGGAACCCTGGGAAAAGAATTCAACCATATGCTGGATTACATCGAAGATCTGATCGCCCAGGTGATTGAGGAGGAACAGCAGAAAAAAGATGCGGAACTGGAAGCGCTGCAGTATCAGATCACACCGCATTTTATGTATAATACCCTGAATTCCATCAAGTTTGCCGCATTTTTAAAAGGGGAGAAAGAGCTGGCAGGCCTCATCGGAGATTTTGTGGAGCTTCTCCAGGCCAGCATTAATAAGAAGGGAAGCTTTCTTTCTGTTGCTGATGAGATCCATATCCTGAAAAACTATATCCATCTGCAGGATTTCCGTTATCAGGGGAGTTTTCAGGTGGAGTATGAGATTTCCGAGGAAGCATACCGGTGCTATATTCCAAGGCTGATTCTTCAGCCCCTTGTGGAGAACGCCCTTCTTCACGGGATTGACATCAAGCGGCAGACAGGAAAGATATGGATCAGCGGAAAAGTAAAGGAAGGAGAGCTGATCCTTATAGTAAAAGATAACGGAAGAGGAATGACAGAAGCACAGATCCGGGATCTTTTGGGAAGTCGTGCAAAAAAGACAAAGGGACTTTCCGCAGTGGGAGTTCCCAATGTAAAAGAACGACTGGAGCTTTATTATGGAGAAAAAGGTGGAATGAAATATGACAGCAGCAGTAATGGTACAATCGTTACTGTCTTTCTGCCAGCAATCTATGATATACCGGAAGAAGGGAGGAAAAGCTGATGTACAGAACACTGGTGGCAGATGATGATTTTCTGGTAAGGAGTTATCTGAAAACACTGGATTCCTGGGAAAAAGCTGGATACGAGATCGTGGATGATGCCGAGGACGGAGAGGAAGCCTACGGGTTTCTTCAGAAAGAAAAGATCGATGTTCTTGTGACGGATCTGACCATGCCTGTGATGGATGGCATTGAGTTGATCCGAAAGATCCGTGAGGAAAACAGGGATATCTATATTATCGTGCTCAGCTGTCATGATGATTTTGAATATGTAAAAGAGGCCATGCGCCTTGGCGCGGATGAATACGTACTGAAAAACAGTCTGGATGAGGACAGTCTCTATGATACCCTGGAAAAATCAGCCCGGCTGATCGAAAACCGCAGGAAAAAAAGCCAGGAACAGGCGCAGGCAAGAAAACTGATCCATCTGGGAAGCCATGCTCTAAAATATTATTTTTTCAACGGCCTGATCTCCGGGATGCTGAAAAACCAGGCACGTGAAGAAAAACGTGTGGAAGCCGGGATCGCCGGGAAATATTTTAACAGCGCTGTGATCTGTATGTTTATGGAAAGATGGGCGGAGCGGGAACGGCAGTGGACCCCGCTGGAAGTGGAACAGTATTCCCATCATTTCCGCCACAGGCTTTTGGAACGGACGGAAGAGCTCCTTGGAACAGAAAGCGAATTTACAGAAGTGATTTATCTTGGTGCAGGGATTTTCTGTTGTTTTCTGGATCTTTCCAGGGACTGCAGGACTTCAGCCATGCAGCAGAGGCTGACAGAGGTTGCGGCTATTTGCTACCGGCACTGCCAGGAGGATTTTTGCGATTTCGGCATCAGCGTCAGCAGCGTCTGCATGGGAGAGGAAGGAATCCGTCAGGCTTACCAGCAGGCCAGAGAGATGATGAAACTGCATTTTTATGAGAAAAAAGAGATTCTTTATTTTGAAGGCCAGAAGAAAGCGGACAGCGTTCTGCCGGAAAGTGCCGACATACTGGAAACACAGATTTCTGCCCTGAAAGCAGGAAAAGACAGGAAGAAGGCGGAAGAGCTCTGGGAGCAGGTCCTTACAGAATGTCAGAACCGTTATACGGACGGAAGGCTTCTTGTACAATGGCTTAAGAAACTGAATCTGACAGCAGGCCTTGAAAAAGATTCCATCTGGTATGAAGAGATCGAAGATTTTGAAGAATTTCGGGAAAAAGGAAATTCCTGTATTTCGGAACTTTTTGCAGGAGGAGAGGATGTGGTTCCGGAGGGGATTTCTGCTGCTGTGAAAAAAGCGCTGGAGTTTATCCGGGAACATTATGAAGAACAGATCAGCCTTCAGGATGCGGCAGATGCGGCGGAGGTGAATCCTGCCTATCTCAGTTATCTTTTCAAACAGGAGATGAAGATCGGTTTTTCCAATTATGTGCAGGAGCTTCGGATCGACTGTGCGAAGAAGCTTCTTTCCGGAACGAACTGTAGGGTGAAGGATGTGGCTCTGCGCTCTGGTTTCGGAGATTACCATTATTTTTCCAAGACGTTTAAGAAGATCACAGGGATGAGCCCTGCGGAGTACCGGAAGGGTTCAGGCGTATCATAGGGTATAGCAGAGAAGAGGAGCAAGATCATGGGTGTTACCATAAGACAGATTGCAGAGGCTGCTGGTGTTTCCAGAGGAACTGTTGACAGAGCGCTGAATAACAGAGGGCGTATCAGGCCGGAAGTGGCAGAACGAGTCCGGCAGATCGCAGAGGAGATGGGGTATAAACCGAATCAGCTGGGACGTGCCCTGTCCATGAGCAGAAATAATATCAAGATCGGCGTGATCCTTCAGGGTGCGGAGACTCCTTTTATGAAGGAAGTCATGAAGGGTGTTGAGGAGGCCAGGGCGGAAGTCGATAATCTGGGCGGCACGGTGCTGATCCATACCATTGAGCATCAAAGTGCAGAGGATGTTCTTTTTGCCATGGAAAAAATGCGGCAGGAAGAAGTCAGCGGTATTGCGATGGTTCCTCTTGAAGCCGAAGAGGTGAAAAAAGAGATCGACCGGTTTGTGGAAGAGTATCATATTCCGGTGGTGACTTTTACTTCCGATGTGGAGGATACGAAGCGGCTTTGTTTTGTGGGGCAGAATGGTGTGCAGTGTGGACGGGCGGCTGCGGGGCTTATGGGAGAACTTACCGGGGGAAAGGGGAAAGTTGCCATTATCTCTGGTTACAGGACCAATACTTCTCTTAGCAGTCGTGTGTCGGGGTTTCGGTCTGAGATGAGGAAAAAGTATCCGGGGATTGAGATCATTGGGCCGGAGTATTGTTTTGAGGAGAATGTGCGGGCCAGAGAGATTGCGGAGAAGATTTTTAAAGAGGTTCCGGATCTTGCGGGGATTTATCTTACTTCTCATGGTGAGGAGGGGGTATGCCGGGCCATTGCCGAGGCTGGTAAGATGGGGCTGGTGAAGATGGTTGCCAATGATTTTATGGGGCGGAATTATGAATTGATGAGGAAAGGGTTTATTCATTTTCTGATCGGGCAGGATGCTAGGATTCAGGGGTATGAGCCGGTGATGATTTTGTTTAGACTGCTGTTTAACGGGGAGGAACCGGATAGGGAGAAGTTGTTTACGGAGATATATATAAGAAATGAGTATACGATTCCGGAGGGGAGACACTGAAATGGGGGTGTCTCCTTTTTTGTGCGGATGGACGGACCGGACGCCGTGGAAGGGGATGCTGTCTGGTCTGCGGCTTCGTCGGGGGCTGGCTTCTAGGGCGCCGGAATTCTGCTAAAACCGTTTTACAAAAGTCCGAACTCGCGGCCTGCTGCCGCTCAGACAACGGACTTTTGTAAAACAACGCAGATTTCCGCCGCCCAAGAATCAGCTCCCCTCCTGCAGAAGCAGAGCCAGACAGCATCCCCTTCCACGGCTGGTGCATCCAGCGAGAAATAAGGTCGTTTGACGGATAGGTTGTGGGTCGTCAGCGCTTCGCTGGACGACTGCAAGGGCTGAGTTTGCGTTTGTCTGATGGGAGGGTGGCGCTTGGCTGGATAGCAGTGGTAGTGTGGCTTTGATATGGAATAGTGTGGGAATGTGTTGGAATTGTTGTGGTGAAGTTGACCTAAAAATATTGCATATTGCAGCTAAAAATAGTTCTCGTCATTTTTAATAGAAAAAAGATGGTAATATTGTACAATATTAGGGGTTGCGATTTGTGGGTTACGATGATATTATATTAAGCATAAAGAGCGTGTTCGGACACGCAAGAGGATAACATTGGGAAAATAAATCAAAAGGAGATCAAAACTATGATTAAAGTTGGTATTATCGGAGCAGGTAGAATTGGTAGAGTTCATATCACCAGTATCACAACAAGGGTACCGGATGCAGTAATTAAGACTGTTGCGGATCCGTTTTTAAATGATGAGACTGCTGCTTGGGCTAAGAGCATGGGTGTTGAGCATACGACTAAGGATTATAAGGAGATCATCAACGATCCTGAGATTTCCGCAGTTCTGATCTGTTCTTCTACAGATACTCATTCTCCGATTTCTGTAGAGGCTATCAAGGCTGGCAAGCATGTTTTCTGTGAGAAACCGATCGATCATGATATTGCCAAGATCAAAGAGGTTATCAATGCTCTTGAGGGCACGAATCTGAAATATCAGGTTGGTTTCAACAGAAGATTTGACCACAACTTTGAGTCTCTTCAGCAGGCTGTTGCAGCTGGTAAGGTTGGTAAACCGGAGATCATCAAGATTACTTCCCGCGATCCTGAGCCGCCTAGCATTGATTATGTTAAGGTTTCCGGTGGTATGTTCCTGGATATGACCATTCATGATTTTGATATGGCTCGTTTCCTTGCAGGATGTGATGCTACTGAGGTTTATGTTCAGAGTGCGAACCTGGTTGATCCGGCTATCGGTGAAGCTGGGGATGTTGATACAGCTGTTATCACTCTTCAGATGGAGAATGGTGCGATCGCTGTTATCGATAACTGCAGAAGAGCTTCCTATGGATATGACCAGAGAGCGGAAGTATTCGGTTCTGAGGGTATGGCTGCTATCTCCAATGACAGCCAGTCTTCCACAGTGATCAGCAATGCTGAGGGCGTTACCGGTGAGAAACCGATGTTCTTCTTCCTTGAGAGATACATGGATGCTTACGGTAAAGAGGTTGCAGCATTTATCGATGCCATCGTTAATGACAAAGAGACACCTCTGAATGTTTACGATGGTCTGAAACCGGTATTAATGGGTCTTGCTGCTAAGAAATCCAGCGAGGAGCACAGACCGGTTAAGATTTCTGAGATTATGGAATAATTCAAATAATAAAGGAGAATTGACCAATGTTTGATAAGAATAAAGTAAAACTTGGTATTGCACCAATTGCATGGACTAACGATGATATGCCGGACCTTGGCAAAGAGAATACTTTTGAGCAGTGTGTCAGTGAGATGGCCCTTGCCGGTTTCACAGGTTCCGAGGTTGGTAACAAATATCCGAAAGATCCGGAAGTTCTCAAGAAAGCTCTTGAACTTCGTGGTGTTGAGATCTGTAACCAGTGGTTTTCAAGCTTCCTTATCACCAAACCATTTGAGGAAGTTGAGAAAGAGTTCCGTGCACAGCTTGCTTTCCTGAAAGCTATGGGGGCTAAGGTTATTGGCGCTTCTGAGCAGAGCTACAGTGTTCAGGGTCAGCTGGATACTCCGATCTTCGGCCATAAATATGAGATGAATGACCAGGAGTGGGATACTTTCTGCACAGGTATGAACAAACTTGGTAAGATCGCCAAAGAGGAGTATGGCATTGCCCTTACTTTCCATCATCATATGGGTACTGTTGTACAGAGCCTTGCTGAGGTTGACCGTATGATGGAGAATACAGATCCTGAGTATGTAAGCCTTCTTTTTGATACCGGTCACTTTACATACTGTGGAGAGGATCCGCTTGAAGTTGTTAAGAAGTATGTTCACAGAATCAAACATGTTCATCTGAAAGACATCCGTCCGGAAGTTGTTGAGCAGGTTAAGAAAGAGAACATGAGCTTCCTTGCAGGTGTAAGAGCTGGTGCCTTCACAATTCCTGGAGATGGATGCATCAACTATGATCCGATCTTCAAAGTTCTGGAAGAGGCTGGCTATGAAGGATACATGGTTGTAGAGGCTGAGCAGGATCCGGCTAAGGCTAATCCGCTTGAGTATGCGATCCGTGCAAGAAAATTCATTGCCGAGAAGACAGGACTCTAAATAATAAATAATATAAATCAGACGGAAAAAGCGGTATCGGCCAGAAGTGCGTGGACACCGCTTTTTCTGCAAACAGTGTACGATTAACAGGACAGGAGGATCAGTCATGGCACTTGTGAAAATGAAAGATCTGCTGAAGCGTGCCGAGGAGAAGAATATTGGCTGTGGTGCTTTCAGCGTTGGTAATATGGAGATGGTGAAAGGTGCGATCCGCGCCGCAGAAGAATTAAATACACCCATCATCCTTCAGATCGCGGAGGTTCGTCTCAAGAATTCCCCGCTTCATCTGATGGGACCGATGATGGTGCAGGCTGCAAAAGAAGCCAAGGTGGATGTGGCTGTCCATCTGGATCACGGCCTTACTTTTGAGACGGTTGACAAGGCTCTGGAGCTTGGTTTTACATCCGTTATGCTGGATGCGTCCACTCTTCCTTTTGAGGAAAATATCGCCAAGGTAAAGACGGTTGTGGAGAAAGCCCGTAAATATGGCGCCACCGTTGAGGCTGAGCTTGGTCTTGTAGGCGGAAGTGAGGATGGAAGCTGTGACCATGGTATCCGCTGCACAGACCCGGATGATGCAGTTGTTTATGCAAGAGAGACAGGTATCGATGCTCTTGCAGTTGCCATCGGCAATGCACACGGTAACTATCCGGTAGCACCGACTCTTGCTTTTGATGTACTGGAGAAGATCCATGAGAAAGTGGACATTCCGCTGGTTCTTCATGGCGGCAGTGGTATCACGGACAAAGATTTCCAGAGAGCGATCTCTCTTGGTATCCGCAAGGTGAATATTGCCACAGCAAGCTTTAACAGCCTGACTGCTCATGTGGAGAAATATATGGCATCCACAGACAAACATAATTTCTTTGATCTCAATGAGGCTATGGTTCAGGGGACTTATGAGAATGTGAAGAGACATATTCTTGTATTTAACGAGCCATATCAGGCATAAATCAAGGATTTTCTTGTAAAAAAACATAAGGTCTGCTAAGATGTTCTCAGTGAAAATAACTGGGAACATCTTTTTTGTGCCCGTGAAAGAGGAGAGATATAAATGGAGCAGAAAGAAACAGTCTGTTCAGTTGCGAAGAAATGCGGAGGATGCCGTTACCAGGGAGTGCCCTATCAGGATCAGCTTCGCAAGAAACAGAAAATTACAGAAGGCCTTCTGAAAAAATTCGGTAAAGTTGAGCCGATCATCGGAATGGAAGATCCTTATTATTACAGAAATAAAGTGCATGCGGCGTTTGGCCGTGACCGGAAAGGAAATGTGATCTCCGGCATTTATGAGGAAAAGAGCCACAGGATCGTTTCTGTAGACGACTGTATGATCGAAGATAAAAAGAGCCAGGAGATCATCCGTACCATCCGTGGTATGCTGAAATCTTTTAAGATCAAGACTTATGATGAGGACACAGGTTACGGACTTCTCAGACATGTGCTTGTGCGCAGAGGATTTTCTACAGGGGAGATCATGGTAGTTCTGGTTACGGTTTCACCGATCTTTCCGTCCAAGAATAATTTTGTAAAAGCTCTCCGCAAGGAACATCCGGAGATCACAACTGTAGTACTCAATGTCAATGACAGACAGACCAGCATGGTTCTCGGAGACCGGAATATTGTACTTTACGGACCGGGATTTATCAAAGACCGTCTTATGGGACTGACCTTCCGTATTTCACCGTCTTCCTTTTATCAGGTAAATCCGGTGCAGACAGAAGTGCTTTACGGAAAAGCCATGGAGTTTGCGGCAATGACAGGGAAAGAGCGTGTGATCGATGCTTACTGCGGAACAGGTACCATTGGGATCATTGCTTCCAGAAATGCCAGAGACGTCATTGGTGTGGAGCTGAACCGTGATGCCATCCGTGATGCCAGAATGAATGCCAGAGAGAACAAGATTCGTAATGTCCGTTTTGTTCCGGGGGATGCCGGCTGGTTTATGGAAGGAATGGCTGCAGAAGGGGAAAAAGTGGATGTAGTTCTTATGGATCCTCCGCGTGCAGGAAGTGACCGTAAATTCCTGCATTCTCTTTTGAGCCTTTCCCCGGAGAAGATCGTTTATGTATCCTGTAATCCGGAGACTTTGGCCAGAGACCTTGCATATCTTACAAAGAGAGATTATCTGGTGAAGAAGATGCAGCCGGTTGATATGTTCCCGGTCACCGATTCGGTGGAGACTGTGTGCCTTTTGGGCAAACGAAAACCAGATGCCAAGGTAAAAATAGGCATTGATATGGATGATTATTACCGTATCAGGGAAAATGCTGAAAGCAAATAAACCTTTACAAAACCGAATAATACACTGAAACAAAGCAAGACAGAAGCTGTTGATGCGTTAGAAAATAACGTGTCAGCGGCTTTTTCTTTTTATCTGAAAATCTATTAGTCAAATCTGAAAGGAGTCAATTCTATGGCAAAGAAAAATGTAAGAAATATGAAGGTTTGTGGACAGAGCGGTTATAAATATGAGACGGTTCCGGTAATTACATTAAAAGGAAAGTGGCTGGAAGAACTGGGATTTCATCTTGGGGATTATGTGCAGGTGAAATGTGAAAATGGTCAGCTGATTATCACGCCGGATGTGAATAAAGCACAGGAGCAGGAAGCAAAAACAGCATTTATGGATGAGGAGATTAAGAAACTGAAAATCAGATACCAGAATGAAAAAGAAGAAATTACTGCAAAATATGTGGCAGAGCAGAGTGCTGGCTGTTATGGAAAGAAAGCATGAGAGGGGGAGAAAGTGTGGCAAGAATTATCATGTGCGGATCATTTAAAGGGGGAGTTGGCAAGACTGCCAGCTCCTGGAACCTGGCTTATTCACTGGCTGAGATGGGAAAAAGGGTTCTGGCTGTTGATTTTGACAGCCAGGCAAATCTGACAACCTGCTTCGGAATTGAAGATCCTGCGGCTGTGCCGGTGACGATTGGACATCTGATGATGAATCGGCTGGAAGATGAGGAAATGCCGGATCTGTCAGAGTTTATTCAGAGCAGAAATAGCGTGGACTTTATTTCATCATCCATGATGCTTTCAGCAGTGGACAGTAAGCTGCGGATGGATATGGGTTCAGAGAAGATGCTGACCGGCATTCTGGAGCCGCTGAGAGGGCTGTATGACTATATTATTGTAGATACCTGTCCATCGCTCGGAACATTGACAATTAACGCACTGACGGCGGCTGATGAGGTGATTATTGCCGTCAATCCGCAGCTTCTGGCAATGATGGGATTGCAGGATTTTATCCGGACAGTGAAGAAAGTCAGAAGCAGACTGAATGACCGCCTGCAGATTGCAGGGATCCTGCTGACTATGTGTGATGCCAGAACAAATCTCTGTAAGGTAATCACAGAACAGCTGACGGATACTTTTGATGGACAGATCCGGATTTTCAAGAGCATCATACCGAATACAGTAAAGGTGGGAGAATCAATTTATTACAGTGAGCCGCTTCTGGAGTATGCACCGGAGAATAAGGCTTGTAAAGCATACCGGAATCTGGCAGAGGAGGTGGATGGGGATGAAAGCTAATGCACCAAAAAGAAAAGTATTTCAGGACGCACTGGATCTTCTTGCTGAGGATCCGGTGAAGGATATGCCAGTGCCTGTGAACGGGATCGTTTCTATTCCTGTTGAGGAAATCCATCCGTTTCATGATCATCCATTCCGGCTGTATGAGGGAGAACGCCTGGAAGATATGGTACAGAGCATCAAGGATCATGGTGTGCTGAATCCGGTGATCGTGAGGAAGGCTGCAAGGGGCTATGAGATGCTTGCAGGGCATAACAGAACCAACGCGGCGAAGATAGCAGGATTGACGGAAGTGCCGGCGATAGTGAAGACGGATCTGTCTGATGAGGATGCCTATGTATATGTGATTGAGACAAACCTGTTGCAGAGATCTTTTGCGGAACTGCTTCCATCGGAGAAGGCGGCAGTGCTGGTGGCACGTTATGAGAAGATAAGCAGTCAGGGGAAACGAAATGATATCCGGCAGGAGATTGAGGCTCTGGAAGAAACCTGTGGACACGATGTCCACAAGTCCAGACAGAGAACCTGTGGACATGATGTCCACAAGTCACAGAAAAGCCGTGATGGACTTGGTGAGGAATATGGAATGACTGGAAGGAATATTGCCAGATACATGCGGCTGGACCGGCTGATTCCGGAGTTTAAGGATGCCGTTGATAAGGGGACGCTGGCAATGGTAGCCGCTGTGGATCTGTCTTATCTGAATGTGAAGATGCAGAAGATGATCCAGCAGGTGGCAGAAGCAGAAGGAAAGAAACTGAAACCGAAGCAGGCAGTGGAACTGCGGAAGATGGGAAAGGAGATTACGAAAGAGGCGGTTGAAAGTGTCCTGGCAGGAAAAGAACAGAAGAAGCCGCAGAGTGTGTCTGTGAAGCTGCCGGTGGAATTGTATGAGAGGTATTTTGGGCAGATGGATGCCGGAGCGGTGCAGGAAATCATGGAGAAAGCACTGGAAGGGTATTTTGGAAAGGAGGCACCAGGTGTTTAGCAGGGAAGATCTTGAATGTCTGGATCCGGGATATTTTGAAATAATTTATATGGATGACCGGGATGTGACCATCATGTCCCGGAATACCAGACATATGTGGTATATACATAATCCGGAGATTCCTATGAGGTGGAGCTGGAGGATGTGGAAGCGGATTCCGGTGGTGAGACGGAGGCAGGGACGACGCAGAGGGATGTGGTGCGGCATGGCGTTGCGCAGATCCCGGTGTCGTTTTCTGTTACGGCGAAGTGGCTTAAGAAGCTGGCAGGGTATGCGAAACTGGATAAGATCAGCGTGCAGTATTTTGATGTGGAGACATCGGAGCTGAAACTGTCTGAGATGTATGTGACTGGGTATAAAGCGAAGCTGAAAAAGGATACCAGTTATAAGGGATTGTGGACGGTGAGCTTTACGTTGAAGGAGATGTAGTGAGATGTTATAATGGGAGAATCAATAGGAATTTAACGCTTGAGAAAAGAGGAATAAACATGGCAAAGAAAGAAGAAAGATTTGAAGTTATATTTAGAGACGGAAGTCAGCTTAAGGATGAAGGAGTTCGCCAAATCCTTGTAGATAAGGAGACTGGGGTTAACTATCTTTGTTGGAAATCTGGATATGGAGCGGCTATTACACCTCTTCTGGATTCAGAAGGAAAAGTCATAGTTACAAAGTAAAATCGGAATTTCAGGAGGTGTTTTTATGCCACAAATGAATAAGGGAGGAAAATTTATTTTCGGGAAATCACTCATTCGGACGGATGGAACATTGCGGATTCCACCGCAGGCAATGGAAGAATATCACATTGCAGATGAAGGAAAAGTATATCTTTTTACCGGAAGTAAGATTACCGGTGGCTTCTGCGTCACCCGGAAAGGCCTTTTGCATCCGTCAAAACTTGGTCACATTTTGGACGATACTCCACCGTTGCTTGACTACTCAGCAGGTTCTGGCGAATTTATCAAATACAAGGGGCGTTTCTACTGCTGGGTAGAGATTTCACAGGAGGGGCAAATTCTTCTTACGAAGAAAATGATGGATTTTTTGAAGGTGAGACCCGGAATGGAGCTGCTCTCTATCCGCAGTAGCGACATCGCGTTTACGATGGGAGCTAAAGGACCGCTATTGGAAAAAGCAGAAAACTATGATGGTGAAATTCCGCTTTTTTAAGTGTAACAATTTGAATTTGTAGAATAGAGGAATTATGATGTTTGATAAGCACAAAAGGGAATCCTTGCTATTGCGGGACTTATTAAAGAAATTGATAATTATTGTGATAGGTTCCATTGTTGCAGCCTATGGCATTACACTTGCACTGTATGCAGGATTTGGTGGCGCCACGCTCGCAGTGCTATGGCAGGGTATCGCTGAAACGTTTCACTTGAGCATCGGTATGGCATCTTTTGTTGTAGCAGTGGGGATGATTTTGTTTGCATTAATTTACGATAAAAGTCAAATCCATATTGGGACGGTGCTATATCAAATTGTATACAGCACCTGTGTGGATGTATTTGCCACCTGCCATGTCTACAGTACATATCGATGGTTCAACTTCTTTATCATGTTGCTGGGTGTTATTTTGTTTGCTGTCGGGACCGGACTATATGCGTCTGCCTCGCTTGGTCGTGGCTCTTATGAAGCAGTTACTTTTGCCTTGGCAGAAAAGAACAACTGGCAAATTAAAATTGTTCGAATAGCATTAGATATTCTGGTTGTGATAATAGGTGTTTTGCTTGGCGGGAAGTTTGGCATATGCACAATCATTACAGTTATCATTTCAGGCCCGATTATCCAATTTGTTAATGCGAAAGCAAAACGAATTTTAAAGATATAATAGCAAAGAAACCTACAACTTCCAGGTTGTAGTGATAAACAATAACATAACACAGCATCAGTCACCTAGTTGGCTGGTGCTTTTTTCGTGGGGGAAATGGAGGTGGCGGGATGTATTCTGTGTCGGATGCTTTTCTGAGGGCAGTCAGGAGTAATACAAGAAAATATTTCTGGACGGGTACGATCGTTACCAAGGGCGGAATGACGTATGAGTTCGGGGCGAAGGAGATTGTGAAGGGTTCCGGGTATATTTCCAGGCAGTGCTGCGGGAGTACGGAGATTGAGCTGGGGACGGTGTATGCGGCGGAGATGGGGATCACTCTTCTGAGTGATATTGACAGGTATACGCTGGAGGATGCGCTGGTGACGCTTTCTGTTTATACTGAAAATGATATTGAGACCTGCCGGGACGTGCTGTTTTATGTGGCACAGGTTCTGGGAGGTTTCTTTATTATTAACAGGGAGGGGAAGCTGGAACTGAGAAAGTACGGAAAGGATCCTGTGATGAAGGTGGAGCAGAGACACCGGTTTTCTTCCAGCTTTTCGGATTTTATTACCAGGTACACGGCAGTGAGTTCCACCAATAAGCAGACGCAGATTGCAGAGTATTATGCTCTGGATCCGGATAATGGGCTGACTATGAACCTGGGTGTGAACCCACTTCTGCAGTTTGGGTTAAAGGAGACCAGGGAGATGCTGTGCAGGAATATCCTGGCAGATCTGTCAGTGATCCGGTATGTGCCGTTTGATTCGGATACCATCGGGAACCCTGCGCTGGATCCGGGGGATGTGCTGAGGTTTGCAGGAGGACAGGCGGATGAGGGACAGATTACCTGCATCACTTCCATCAGGCAGAAGATCGGGGGAAGGCAGAGTCTGAAATGTGTGGGGAAAAATCCCAGGCTGGCTCAGGCGAAGTCAAGGAATGACAAGAATATTTCGGGGCTGCTGAACCAGATTGAAGACAATGCAAAGACCGGGAAGATTGGGATCCACACGTTTACCAATGTTTCCGCGCATGAAATCGGGCAGACCAGGGTGAAGCTGGTCAGTATCCAGTTTGCTTCTTCTGAGGAAAACCATATGCAGTTTTTTGCACAGGTTGTTGTGGATGTGGCTGCGGATCCGGTGGAACGGTCTGCGGAGGCTTCCGGGACTGTGGTGATTCCGTTTCCGGGCGGAAGCGGCAGTGGAACTGGAAATGGCACGGGTGGTTCTGATGGAACCGGGGAGGTATCGGATGCAGGAAGTTCTGAAAATGATGTGACAGAGAATGTGGTTGGAAATGCTTCCGGGAATGAGAATACAGGAAGTACGGATAATGTCTCTGGTGGATCAGATTCTGGATCCGGATTTGGATCCGGGAGTGGTTCGGAGGTTTCTGTGGATGTGAGCTTGCCGGTGAAGTGGCAGGAGGACGGACAGGCGGTCTGCCATGTGGTCTTTGAATTTAACAATGAGGAGATTGTGGAGCACTGTCCGGTGGAGACCTGGCATTCCGGGAAACATATTTTGTCGCTGTATTATCCCATTGAGAAGATTGTTGCCAATTATACGAATACGTTCAATGTGTATCTCTGGATGGAGAATGGCAGCGGGACCGTTGATGAGGGAGACTGCATTGCCTCTGTCAGCGGACAGGCAATGGCGGCAGGGGAAGCCTGGGACGGAAAGCTTGAGGTGGAAGATTATACCACGAGATTTGCCATTGGTGGAGGACTGGATGTGAATGGTTTCCGGGAATCGCTGTCCATGCAGATGAAGGAGACGGTGAACAGAGGATTTGAAGTGTATTTTGCTGAGAGAGCGGGAATCAGCGGTTTCTGCAGGCCGGTAGAAATGGAGGGTGTGTGATGAAGTTGAAAGGTGAAATGGTCATTGAACTGACCGATACGAATACGGGTGCGGTGGAGACAGTTCAGGAGACGAACATGATCACGGAGGCAGTGAACAATATTCTGGGGCTGAATCCCATGGGGATTTATCTGAAAGCCAGCGGGGAGTATGACAATTCTGTTTTGTGGAACGGGACGCTGCTTCCCATCTGCCCGAACATGATCGGCGGGATCCTGCTGTTTCCGGCAGTGCTGGAAGAAAAGGCGGATCATATTTACGAGCAGGGGAAGAACCTGCCGGTGGCTTATGCTTCCAACAATGTTAATTCCGGTTCCAATGTGGCGAGGGGAAGCCTGAACCAGACGGAGAGCAAGAAGCTGGACAATGGATATAAGTTTGTGTGGGAGTTTACTCCCGGCCAGGGGAATGGAAATATTGCAGCGGTGGCACTGACCAGTGCCCTGGGCGGGCAGAATGCTTTTGGCAGTGCGGCAGGGGATGCCAGCACGTTCCTGCTTCTGAAAAAGGTGGATATCGGGGATATCCCGAAGGCGAAGCAGATGACACTGTTTGAGGCAGTGGAGCTGGATTTTGAAAAGAACCTGCTGTATTCCATTACCTTTGGGATTTCCAGTGTGACCATTACGAAGATCAGGATCCCGGTGTTTAACATCGGGCTGAATGAGAAGCTGGATGATACCACTTATACCGTACTGGAAGAGCAGACACTGACAACGGAAAGCTTTACGTTCCTGGGGGATTACACGAAGTACGGGGAATTTATGGACGGACATGACGGATACTGGTATGGATTTTCCAATGAGCCAAATTCTTCCGGAGATGCGAAGATGGTGTGGATCCGGATCTCCAAAAAGGATTATTCCTTTACGGAGGGAAGCTGGACACTGTCCAAGGCGAAGCTGTCGGAAGTGGGCACAAGGGCAAAGGACGGTTCCTATCCGGAGCGGAATGTAAAATGCTGTGTGAGGAAGGGGTATCTGTATGTGCCTTCTTATGATAAGAAGGGAGTTTATAAGATCAATGTTGCAAATTCAGCGGATGTGACGCTGATCCCGCTGGGATTTACTTCCAAACTGAAATCCCTTGGGGAGGCTGGTTCCTGTGAGGTGTATATGACGCTTCTCGGTGACATGATCGTGGCAGGGGATTTCCAGATCACGGCGGATGACAGGGTGATCAAAACACAGGGGAGTGCAAGGTTTGAAGCCATGGCAACGCCTTTGTTCCAGTATAAGAACTTTGTGTTTATGTTGGGCGGCAGTTACGGGAAGGAGCACAGGTGTGCTTACCTTCTGACGCCTTATCTGGCAAGTATTAATAATCTTTCGTCAGCAGTGGTGAAGAATACGGACAAAACGATGAAGATCACGTATACGCTGACGGAGGAAACAATGTAGGTCTTTCTGCCGCAGGGCATGGAGATAGAAAACTTATTTATGGCAGTTCTCAGAAATGGAGGCTGCTTTTTTCATGGGAGGAGGATTCTGGCATGAAGGAATTTTGGAACTTTATTCAGATGGTTTTTATGGCTGTAGGCGGATGGCTGGGCTGGTTTATGGGAGGCTGTGACGGGCTTCTGTATGCCCTGATCGCTTTTGTGGTGATCGATTACCTGACCGGGGTGATGTGTGCTTTTGCGGATCATACGCTTTCCAGTGAGGTGGGATTCCGGGGGATTTGCAGGAAGGTGCTGATTTTTCTGCTGGTGGGAATGGCAAACATTCTGGATGTGGCTGTGATCGGGAATGGATCTGTGCTGAGGACAGCAGTGATTTTTTTCTATATTTCCAATGAGGGTGTGAGTTTGCTGGAGAATGCAGGGCATCTGGGACTGCCGATCCCGCAGAAGATGAAGGATGTGCTGGAACAGCTGCATGACAGAGGGGAAGGAAGTGATGGGGAATGAGATTGGTTGAAAGTTTTCTGACAAAGAACCCCTGCTATACTGCAGGGAGAAAGATTACGGTAAAAGGCCTGATGCTTCACTCGGTTGGATGTCCGCAGCCGAGGGCACAGGTCTTTCTTGATTCTTGGAATTGCGCTTCTTTTGTAAGTGCATGTGTGCATGGTTTTATTGATGGAAATGATGGAACGGTGTATCAGGCATTGCCATGGAACCACAGGGGATGGCACTGTGGCTCCGGTAGTAAGGGAAGTGGAAATAATACGTATATTGGTGTGGAGATGTGTGAGCCTGCCTGCATCCGGTACACAAGCGGATCTGGTTTTACCTGCTCCGATCTGGCGAAGGCAAGGGCATCGGCAGTGCGGACGTATGAAGCAGCGGTGGAATTGTTTGCCATGCTTTGTAAGAAGTTTGGTCTGGATCCGCTGGCAGATGGTGTGGTAATTTCCCATAGAGAGGGACACGCAAGGGGAATTGCTACAAATCATGGAGATCCGGAGCATCTGTGGAAAGGTCTGGGACTGCCTTATACGATGGATGGATTCAGGAAAGCTGTGAAGGCTGCTATGTCTGGGAAAGCTGAAGGGACGCAGGCTTCTGTGTTTCTGGGGATTTCCGATGAGAAGGCAGCGGAGCGGATTGGAGTGCTGAGTGCAGAGGATATGAAAACCAGTGGGATTCTGGCTTCGGTGTCTGCGGCGCAGTTTATTCTGGAATCGGGTTATGGCAGGACGGAACTGGCGCAGAAGGCAAATAACTGCTTTGGAATGAAATGTATGCTGTCTGGGAATAGCTGGGGCGGAAGTGCCTGGGATGGAACCAGTAAGTACCGGAAGAAGACGCAGGAGGATGATGGAACCGGAAAGCTTTACACAGTGACTGCGGATTTCCGGAAGTATGCCTGCGTGGAGCAGTCGATTGCGGATCATTCGGCTTATCTTCTGGGAGCGATGAATGGGAAGAAAAAGAGATATGCAGGACTGGCTGGGGAGAAGGATTACCGGAAAGCTGTCCAGATTATTAAGGATGGCGGCTATGCAACGGATAGTTTATATGTGCAGGAGATTTGCGTTATTATTGAGAAGTATGGGCTGACACGGTTTGATGGCGGGAAGACGGAAAAGGAGATCTGGTACCGTGTGAGGAAGAACTGGCAGGATGCGGAGAGCCAGGTGGGGGCATTTAAGGTGCTGGAAAACGCAAAGAAAAGTGCAGACGAGCATCCGGGGTTTTCGGTGTTTGATGAGAATGGAAAGGCAGTGTACAGTTCCGTGGATAAGAAGCAGGAAGAGGTGTTTCGTCCGTATCTGGTTCGTGTGGAGATTTCGGATCTGAATATCCGGAAGAAGCCGGGAACGGATCAGGAGAAGGTTGGAAAATATACGGGTGTTGGCTGTTTTACTATTGTTGCTGAGGCTGACGGTGTCGGAGCATCAAAGTGGGGGCTGCTGAAAGCGTATGAGAAAGAGCGGAATGGGTGGATCTCGCTGGATTTTGTGACAAGAATATAATAGTGAGTGATGAGGCTTTGCATTGCGGCGGTGGTCGTGGTGTGAAGCCTTTTTTTGTTAGGGCAAAGCCCTGTTTGCCATTGTGGAGTTTTTCGTTGATTCGAAAAACGGAGCTTTTGGTCGCTTTCAATATAACATCCGGAATCGAGGTATCTTTTTTTTCTGCAAAATCACGAACTTTGCTCATTTATAGATATCAGAAAAAGGAAGATACTTTGAGGAATCTTTACGAAAAGAAAAAAGAGAAGTTAATCTCATATATCTGCTTCTTGGCTAGTTTGGGATTAAAAGTAACAATCCTTTTTTCTGTTATCTTGAACTTTTTAATTTTTCCTGTTTCGGAGTCCTTGAATTTATATTCAAACTCATCTACACATTCTTTGATGCGGTACAAAAGTATTAAGCAGTTAAAAACAAAAATCCAAGAAGATATTTACTAATCTTATTGACATAGAACAAAAAATGAATATAATCATAGTTGAACAACTATTCAACTTCGATTATACGAGGTAAGTGTATGTCTAAACCGTCTTATATTTGTAATTGTGATGTGATTCATGAGGATATTGTGAATGATGTGAAATCCAAGATGCAACCCAAAGATGATTATATCCAGTTGGCATCTTTATTTAAGCTATTTGGAGATGGTACCAGAGTACAAATCTTACACGCTCTGGAACAGAGTGAGATGTGTGTATGTGATCTTGCTGTGCTACTGGGGGTAACGAAATCCGCAATCTCACACCAGTTAAAGGCATTGCGTCTTGCGAATTTGGTAAAATTCCGTAGAGAAGCGCAGATAGTTTACTACTCTCTGGCAGATGATCATGTGAAAGAGATTATTGATAAGGGATTTGAGCATCTATGGCAGAAATAATATTTTTAGCATTATAGTTGAGCAATTGAGCAACTAAACAAATTACAAGGAGGTCATTATGAAACGAATATTTTTATTAAAAGGGTTGGACTGTCCGAACTGCTCCGCAAAAATTGAAAAAGAAGTCGGAGAATTGGATGGAGTACAATCCTCAGTTGTAAATTTGATGAAGCAGACGCTGACAATCAATGTTGCTCCAGCTGCCGCAAATACAATAGCCAGTCAGATTGAAACGATTGTCCACAGCCATGAGCCGGGTGTGGAAGTTCAGGAAGAAACCGTTATGAATGTTACAAAGAGTTATTCGTTAAAAGGGTTGGACTGTCCGAATTGTTCCGCAAAAATTGAAAAAGAAGTCGGAGAGTTGGATGGAGTGCAATCCTCAGTGGTAAATCTGATGAAGCAGACGCTTACAATCAATGTTGCTCAGACAGCCGCAGATACGATAGCCAGTCAGATTGAAACGATTGTTCATAGCCATGAGCCAGATGTGGAAGTTTCTGAAATTGTACAGGAATCTTATATACCGGAAAAAAAGCAGGAGGCCAATGAATCCTATAACAATGAGGATAAGAAGTTGACAGTTCGTTTAGCGACTGGTGCAGCAATCTATGCCATTGGTATGGCATTGACTGTTTTTGCGAAAGTGCCACTGCCTGTCGAGTTAGTTTTTCTCATTGTCTCCTATATTATTCTTGGCGGGGATGTTGTATGGCAAGCTGTGAGGAATATTTCAAAGGGACGTGTATTTGATGAACATTTCCTGATGAGCGTTTCTACGATTGGTGCTTTTGTCATTGGTGAATATCCGGAAGCAGTTGCTGTTATGCTGTTCTATCAAGTTGGTGAATTTTTCCAGTCATTGGCTGTTGAGCGTTCCAGAAAATCTATATCAGATTTAATGGATATACGTCCGGATTGTGCTACAGTCAGAAGGAACGGAGAATTGATTACCATATCTCCTGAAAGTGTTGCCATTGGCGAGATTATTATTGTAAAGCCTGGTGAAAAAATCCCATTAGACGGTGTGGTATTGGATGGAGATTCTATGCTGGATACGAGGGCTTTAACTGGAGAATCGGTTCCGAGAAGCGTTCATAAAGGAGACGAAGCACTTTCCGGTTGTATGAATCAGACGGGTGTTTTAACGATTAAGACAACGAAAGCATTTGGTGAATCTACTGCTTCAAAGATTATTGATCTTGTGGAGAATGCGTCCAGTAGAAAAGCACCAACAGAAAATTTCATTACTACATTTGCACGTTATTACACTCCTGTTGTTGTAATCTTAGCAGCTATTCTGGCAATTCTGCCACCGATCCTTCTTGGTGGAGGTTGGACAGAGTGGATTCGCAGAGGATTTGTTTTCCTTGTGGTATCTTGCCCATGTGCATTGGTCATTTCAATCCCGCTGACTTTCTTCGGAGGTATTGGTGCGGCATCTAAACGAGGTGTTCTTGTAAAAGGAAGTAATTATTTAGAGGCGCTTAATAATGTCAGCATTATTGTGTTCGATAAAACTGGAACACTTACAAAGGGTGTTTTCAATGTGACTGATATTCTGCCTGCAAATGGATTTTCAAAAGAACAGGTTCTGGAGTATGCGGTCCAGGCAGAGAGCTTTTCTAACCATCCTATTGCAAAATCCATTCTCTCTGCTTATGGAAAAGAAATTGACCAATCAGTTATCTCTGATTACAAGGAAATTTCCGGATATGGAATCAGTGCCATGGCAGGAAAGAAGAAAGTTTATGCTGGCAATACGAAACTTATGGATTCAGAGCATGTGGAGTACACAGCCTGTGAAAAAGTTGGTACAAAGGTTTATGTAGCAGTAGATGGTCAATATGCCGGATGCATTTTGATAACAGATGAAGTAAAGCCGGACAGCAAAAAAGCAATTTCTGATTTGAAACATATCGGTGTGGAAAAAACAGTCATGCTTACTGGTGATGATGAAAAAATCGGAAAGGCTGTTGCGGAAGAATTGCAGTTGGATGAATATTATGCACAACTGTTTCCTGATCAAAAAGTGGAAAAGGTTGAGCTTTTAGACAGTAAAAAGAGACAGGGAAGCAAATTAGCTTTTGTTGGTGATGGTATCAATGACGCTCCTGTCCTTGCTCGTGCGGATGTTGGTATCGCAATGGGTGGTCTTGGTTCAGATGCGGCCATTGAAGCTGCGGATGTGGTTCTGATGACAGATGAACCATCTAAGCTGGTGGATGCGATTGATGTGGCAAAAGCGACAAAGCAAATTGTCATGCAGAATATAGTGATTGCCCTTGGAATTAAGAGTGTGTTCCTGATCCTTGGTGCTCTGGGTATAGCTGGAATGTGGGAAGCTGTATTTGGTGATGTAGGCGTTACCATAATTGCCGTCTTGAACGCAATGAGGATTTTGAAAAAATAAGAAACGAGGTGGCAATGTGAAACGGAAATTGATTCTGTTAGCAGTTACAATTGTTTTTCTTGCAGGTTTCGGTGCACTTTTGCATTCACCGCCTTCTATGATTGATGCAGTCACAGGAGCAACACCGAAGTCAAAAAAGGCGGCTCAAGCCTCCGCACAGTTGGAAGGCTCTTATGTTCTCGGTATTAATATGATGTCAGATGGTCTCGACAACGAGAACACCCGGAATAAATTAAAAGAATTGGCACTGGACGATTCGGAAACAAATGAAACAGATCTCATGAAAACGGACATTAGTTTTCGGTTATATGTATCTGAGACGGATTATCCGCTTGTCAGTTATGCTAAGAAACTCTGTGACAGGTTGAAACAGGCCGGCTTTTTCGTAGATCTGAAAGAGTACAGTAACACAATGATGCTATCAAGAGTGGTAAGTGGAAAGTATGATGTATTCCTGGCATCGGATGATTTTATTGACGTTACAACGCTAACACAGATGGACTATATGATCATGGACAGCGAAGAAATGAGGTGAGCGGGAATTTATGAGAAAATGGAATACGATTTTGTCTGTTTTAATGCTTCTCATTTTTATGATTCATGGAATCATGGGCAGCTTTATGCTGAACGGAGTTGGAAGTAGTGCAGGGAAACTTCTTGCATGGATTGGTGTTGGTATTCTTGTTGTGCATACGGTGATTGGTGTCATCCTGACAGTTCAGAGTTTACAGACAGCGAAGCAATCAGGAAAAATGTATCTGAAACAGAACGCCATATTTTGGGCGAGACGAGCCAGTGGGATGGCAATACTGATTCTGCTGTTATTCCATATTGGCTTGTTTGGAAAGGTGCAGAATGGGACATATATTTTGTTCCCTTTTACAACGGTAAAGATGGTAACTCAGCTTTTGTTCGTAGCGGCAATCTTTGTTCATATTTTTATCAATATCCGCCCATTGCTCGTATCACTGGGAATCATCAGTTATAAAGAACGAAGGAGTGATATTTATTTGATCCTTTCGGTGCTTCTTCTTTTTATAGCGGGAGCGGTTATTTTATATTATATTGGGTGGCAATATCTATGAGTAAGACAATTATTATTATAGGTGCTGGACTGGCAGGACTTTCAGCGGCTTTGCAGGCAGCGGAAAATGGATGCAATGTAAAACTGGTTTCCTCCCTTCCGTCAGAGCGGGCACAGTCTGTTATGGCGGAGGGCGGAATCAACGCAGCTTTGAATACAAAAGATGAAAACGACAGTCCCGAAGAACATTTTACGGATACAATAAAGGCAGCATGTGGTCTGGCAGATCCAAATGCAGTTTGGGGAATGACACAGGCAGCACCGGAGCTGGTGCACTGGCTGCTAAAACTTGGAGTTAAATTTAACATGAGTGGCTATGATGATGTGGATCTGCGGAATTTTGGCGGGCAGAAAAAGAAACGGACTGCTTTTGCACAGAGCGATACCGGGAAGCAGATCATGACAGCTATGATAGACGCTGTTCGCAGGAAAGAAGCATCTGGTATGGTAGAACGGTTCAGCCATCATTCTTTCCTAACACTTCGTCTGTGTGGCAATATTTGTTGTGGCTGCGTAATCAGGGATGAATACAGTCAGGAAATTGTGGAATTACCGGGGGATGCGGTTATTGTTGCCACCGGTGGTATGCACGGATTGTTTGGAAATACAACGGGTTCGCTGAGCAATACAGGAGAAGTCACCGCAGAATTGTTCCGGCTTGGTGTTCCTCTGGCAAATGGCGAGATGATCCAGTACCATCCGACAACTGTGAAATGTGGTGGAAAACGCATGCTCATCAGCGAAGCGGCCAGAGGGGAAGGTGGCAGGTTGTTTGCCATGCAAGATGGAAAACAATGGTATTTCATGGAGGAAAAATACCCGGAGCTTGGAAATCTGATGCCACGAGATATTACCGCCAGAGAGATATGGAAGGTCAGCCATGAATCAGAGGTATTTCTTGACATGACGGAAATATCGGAGGAGATTATTTCAAATAAGCTATCTGGTCTGGCAGACGATTGTATGACCTATCTGCATAAAGATATACGAAAGGAACCGGTGTCTGTTTTACCGGGAATTCACTATTTTATGGGAGGCATTCTGGTGGATGAGCAGCACAGAACGCCGATTCAGAATCTTTACGCTGCCGGGGAATGCTGTGCCCAATATCATGGTGCCAACCGTCTTGGTGGAAATTCTCTGTTAGGAGCGTTATACGGAGGACGTGTTGCGGCAAAATCAGCATGTGAACAGGCAGATGTAGTAGATCTATCTTGTGCGACACAGATAGATTTTCCACCAACGTCTCAAATTTCAGAAATAAAGCAATTAAACAAAGTGATGCAGGATACTATGGGCGTTGTCAGAAATGAGAATACGTTGTTAAATGGGATTCAAACGGTACAAGCGCTGACAGGAAATCTTCCATTGCTTGGCATGGCAGTTCTAAAGAGTGCTCTTGCAAGAAAAGAAAGCCGTGGTGCACACTGGCGGGAGGATTATCCGAAGAGCAATGACGATGATTACCTTAAAACAACGGTAGCCAGATTTGATGGAAAGCAGATACAGATTTCCTTTGTACCTGTTCCAGAAAGGCGGTGATTCACTTGGTATATAAAATAAGAATCAGGCGGCAGGAGAGTCAGAAATCAGACAGTTATTGGCAGGAATTTGAGTTTGACGGAAGCAAAAACAGCTCTGTTGCCAATGTTCTAAAGGAATTGAACAGTAGAACCCCTTTGAAAGATAATTCAGGGAATATAGTTACTCCCATCAGCTGGGAATGTAGCTGTATGGTGCGAAAATGTGGGGCTTGCGCCATGCTGATTAACGAACGTCCGAGGCTGGCATGCTCTACATTTCTACATACGTTAAAAGGTTCTACAATCACCTTGGAACCTTTAAGCAAATTTCCGCTTGTAAGAGATTTGATCGTTGACCGGTCAATTCTGTTTGAAAATTTGAAAAAACTGAACCTTTGGCTTGAAAGTGAAGCTTATATGAATCCGTGGACACATGAACCGAGATACCAGTCGGCACGCTGTCTGATGTGTGGCTGCTGCCTTGAAGTGTGTCCTAACTTCTCTGCAAATGGGACTTTCGCAGGCGCTGTTGCTGCAGTCAACGCATTTCGGATTCTGAATGAAGAACAGGAAATAAGCCATCGGAATGAGGTTTCAACTCAATATAAGGAAAATTATTTTGAGGGATGCGGGAAATCATTAGCTTGCCATAACATTTGCCCGATTGGTCTGCCTGTCGAAGAATTGATCGTGAGGTCAAATTCGGTAGCTATTTGGGGAAGACAGTGAGTATCAAAACGCTGATTAAAAAAACATGATTAACCTACATCTATGGTTTTACCAAAAATAGAGACATATCCTTTGTTTCGGTGTGGTAGCGGTTTTATTATGGACTGGATTCCGTCAAGGATGAATTTGATGCTTCCCTGAGAGAGTATATCCAGTCGGAAGAATATGTCTCAGCAAAGCAGCAGAAGAGATATTGATCAAATTATGTCAATGTCTCTTTTTTTATGGAAGAAACAGGCTGATCAGAAATATGCAAAAGAGTAGCCTATTTTAATTATTTAACGAAAGGCGAACAGGGGTGTTCACAAGGGTGTGCACCGTTAAATTGTATCAATTTCGTAGTCGCAACGAAACCTTGCTGTTGTGGATATTACATGAATATATTTTGCGCTAGAATAATTATTGGGTATATGTTAAAATATAAAGAACATATATTCGAGTGTTTATCAAGGTGGTGTATAGCATTGACAAAGTCAGAGAAACTACGAGAAATTCAGGAAATATTGGAATTAAAGAATCCACAAGAGAATCTGTATGCAGATCTGTTAAAGACAATGGGAGATTTGAAAACAAATTATGGGGATTACATGATTACGGAGCCGATTGACTGTAATGAGGAACTGAAACGAATTTCGGGTGCAGATTATGAGCTTTGTACAGCATTACTGACAATGCTGCTGAGAGAGGATCATTTTTCCAATGGTTCTTTTGACCGGAGATTTGCTGACGGGCAGGTGCTTCCGGTTCTGATGAGGATGAAGGATGTTCTGAGTGTGGGAGTGTGATCTTATGAAAGTCGGGGATACTGCATATATTGTGGAATCAAACAGGTATGTGAGAGAGGTGGAGATCCGCAGGTGTTCAGGCGGGATGTTCCTGGTCCGTTTTACAGATACGGGTGGCGGAATACAGGTGAAGGCTCACAGGCTGTTTGCAACGAGGGAAGAAGCTGAAAAGAGTATTGAGAAGGCACCAGAGACAAAGAAGGTGCGTGGGAATCCGTATGACCGATGGTATTGAACGGATGATAAAGTAAATAAATGCATCAGGGGAAACCTGTTGCTGTTTGCAGAGAAATCTGTGGATGGCAGCAGGTTTATTTTTTTGTCCGGAAAGTCAAAAAATCAGGAATCAGGACTCCTTGGAACAGTAGGAGGTGGTTTCTGGTTATGGAAAAAATTGAACTGATCGACACCGGCAGACTGACGGAGAAACAGGCCAGGCTAAACATGGAAAAGTGTGCAGAGTTTCTGGCAAGAATGATCCAGAAGTACGGGGATGTGGTTCTGGGGGAGATTGAGGAGAGAAATGCACAGCTGCAGGGGAAGTGATCGAGTGTGCCGGTGGTCTTTTGGGGCTGCCGGTCTTTTTGCGCTATGGAAACCGCATAGGAGAAGGTGGATTTTGGGGCAGTTTTTTTGGTCGTTCTGCGAGTTGGCGCAGACTGGTGATTCCGATATATTTTATGTACGGCAACCGTATGACGATGGGCAACCGAAATGAGGTGAAGATTTGAGAAAGAAATGTTACATATATACCCGTGTTTCTACGGCGGCTCAGACAGAGGGATATAGTCTGGAAGCACAGACAGAGCGGCTTCGGAAGTATGCGGACTATAAAGAAATGGAAGTGGTCAGGGAATACTGTGATGCAGGAAAGTCCGGAAAGAGTATTACAGGCAGACCGGAGTTTCAGAGGATGCTGCAGGATGTGTCCGAGGAACGTGACGGAGTGGCATTTATTCTGGTGTTTAAGCTGTCACGTTTTGGAAGGAATGCAGCAGATGTTTTAAACTCCCTGCAGTTTATCCAGGATTATGGAGTGAATCTGATCTGTGTGGAAGACGGGATTGATTCTTCTAAGGATTCCGGCAAGCTGACCATTACGGTGCTGTCGGCAGTGGATGAGATTGAAAGGGAGAATATTCTGGTCCAGACAATGGAAGGAAGAAAGCAGAAGGCCAGAGAGGGGAAATGGAATGGCGGGCAGGCTCCTTTCGGATATGATCTGGATTCCAGGAACAGCACTCTGGTGGTGAATGAGGAAGAAGCGGAGATTGTGCGGATTATTTATGACAAGTTTGTGCATACGGATATGGGGGCAGATGCTATCTGTAATTATCTGAACCAGAGAGGTTATACGAAGAAAAAGGTACGAGGGCATGAACTGAATTATTTTGCCAGAGGGCTGATCATGAAGATTCTGGATAATCCAGTTTATACAGGGAAGATTGCTTACGGAAAGAATGTTACGGAGAAGGTGAAGGGAACGAGGGATGAATACCGGCGTGTGAAGACTGATGATTACCTGCTGGCAGATGGACTGCATGAGGCGATTGTGGATGAAGAGACGTGGGAGGCGGCGAGAGAGAAAAGGAAGAGGACGGGGGTTAGATTTGTTAAAACTCATAGTCTGGAGCATGAACATATTTTAACTGGATTAATCAGATGTCCTCTTTGCGGCGGTGGAATGAGTGGAACTGTTCAGCGACGGCAGAATAAGAAAACTGGGGAATACAAAGATACATTTTATTACAGATGCCATCACAGAAAAAAAGTTGATGGAAAGATTTGTGACTACAAGCCGATGCTGAACCAGAAAATGTTTAATGCAGAAGTAGAGGAATTTATCCGGTATATGGTTGCGGGGGATGAGTTCCGAAAGTTTGTGCAGGAGAAACTGGAAGAGAAGGTGGATGTTTCTGCTTTGGAAACTGAGAGGGAGCAGCTGCAGAAACAGCTGAAACAGGTACAAGGGTCGAAACTGAAACTGATACAGATGCTGGATCGTCTGGATACTGGGGATAAGCATTATACGAGAAAATACCAGGATATGCAGGACAGGCTGGATAACCTGTATGATAAGGTGGCAGAGTTTGAGGAGGCGATGAAAGATATTGATGCTAAGATTGGGGCATCTTACGGGAAAGAAATTACGGGTAAAAAATTGTATGAATTTCTTCTGGATTTTGATATACTGTATGATAAAATGACAGATATGGAAAAGAAAGAATTTATGAATACATTTATTGAGAAGATTGAATTGAAGAATGAAACTGTTAATAATGGGACAGGTCAGGGTTCGCGCATTGAACATATTGATCTTGCGTTTCCGGTGTATTATGGAGATTGTAAAGGGACAAGAATTCGTATGCCCAAAGGAAACACAGTCGAAGTCGTCTGTCTCCTGGAAAACCGCAGAACCCGTCCGGGGAAACGAAACAGCGGGAGAGTTTGACAAAAAATACGATATTATCGAGGAAAAAGTATGAATAAGAGCAGGAGAACTTTATGCAGACATGTGGGGCTGGCATTATGTCTGCTGATGATCTTTACAGTACTTCCGGTTCCTGTGGCTGCTTCGGAAACGAAGACAGATACAGAATCGAAAACAGTCAGGGTAGGTTGGTATCCGGATTCCTATCATATTACCGGTGAAAATGGTGAACGAAGCGGATATGGTTATGAATACGAACAGGCAGTTGCCGCCTATACAGGCTGGAATTACGAATATATAAAAGGCGACTGGGGAGAGCTTGTGGAAAAGCTCCAAAATGGCGAGATCGACCTGATGGCTGCACTTTCCTATACCGATGAACGTGCTGAGACGATGCTGTTCTCAGATCTCCCCATGGGAAAAGAAAAATATTATCTGTATGCAGATCTTACAAATACGGATATTTCTCCGTCAGATCTTTCTACCCTGAATGGCAAAAGGATCGCGGTAATGGAAGAGAGCGTACAGGGAACTCAGTTTCGCGAATGGGAAGAAAAGCAGAATATAAAGACACAGCATTTGGATGTGGACAGCTTTGAACGGGCGAAAAAAATGGCCGGGAATCGGGAGATTGACGGAGTGATATCTACAGAGACTCCTGCCTGGGTTGAAGCCGGAATGTCAGCGGTTGTGACGATCGGTGGCTCTGATATTTATTATGGCATCAGCAAAGACCGTCCGGATCTGAAAGAAGAACTGGATGCAGCCATGCGTTCCATGGAGTATGATAAACTATTTTACGGCGATGAACTTTACCAGAGATATCTTTCTGCACAGTCTGTTGCCGTCCTTTCCAGTGAAGAAAAGGAATGGCTGGAACAGCACGGTGAGATAGGTGTGGGATTTCTGAATAACGACCAGAGTTTCAGTACTTTTGACAAAGAAAGTGGTGAAATGACGGGTGTGATCAACGATTATATTAAATATGCAGTGGACTGTCTGGGAAACAGCAGCCTGAAGTTTAATATAGAAGGCTTTGACTCCCAGGAAGAACTGATCCAGGCATTAAAAGACGGCAGGATCGACATGATCTTTCATACCAGCCAGAACCCTTATGCTGCAGAACAAAATGACATGGCCCTGTCCAATACGGTCCTTGTTTCCAGTCTGGCAGCAGTGACCGGTAAAAGATCCTTTGATGAAAATGAAGAAAACAGCGTTGCTATACCGAAAAGTGATCTGAATTTAAAATGGTTTATTTCCTATAATTATCCGACATGGAAAATTATGGAGTATGATTCCTTTGAGGATGCAAGAAAAGCCGTACAGGATAAAAAGGCAGACTGTTTTCTTTCCAGTTCAGGCCGGGCGACAGAGTATGTCAATGACAAAAAGCTTTACAGTGTTTTTCTGACACAGCCGGACAATATATCCTTTGCAGTCAGCCGGGGAAATTCCGTTCTTCTGTCGATCCTGAATAAGACTTTGAAGTCTATGCCTACATCCAAACTTACAGGTGCACTGTCTGCCTACGATAATGCTTCCCAGAAGGTTACTCTGCTGGATTTCATAAAGGAGAATCTGCTGGCAGTGGCAACTTTGTTTATCTGTGTATTTCTGGCTGTATTGCTGATCATACTTGGTATCCTGCAGAAAGCCAGGATTGCAGAGGCAAAAGCCAAAAGAGCAGCCAGACAGTCTTATGAACTGAACCAGAAACTGAAAGAAAGCCATCATGAACTGGAGACTGCCCTGATGCATGCGGAAAGTGCAAACTCGGCAAAAACCACATTTTTGAATAATATGTCCCATGATATCCGGACCCCTATGAATGCCATTATAGGATTTACATCTCTGGCGGCTTCTCATGTAGATAATAGGGAGAAAGTAAAAGAATATTTATCCAAAATCTCCACTTCCAGTGAACATCTGCTTTCACTGATCAATGACATTCTCGACATGAGCAGAATAGAGAGCGGAAAAGTGAAGATCAATGAGAATCCGCTGAACCTTCCGGAACTGCTCCACGACATACGAACGATTGTACAGCCCAATATTACTTCCAAGCAGTTGGATTTTCTGATTGATACCGTAGATGTAAAAAATGAAGATATTATTGCGGACAAACTGAGGCTGACGCAGATCCTGTTGAACATTCTGAGTAATGGAATCAAATTTAACAGGACAGGTGGAACAATCAGTTTAAGAATCCGGCAGCTGAAATCTGCACCCACAGGATATGGAAGCTATCAGTTTATTATCCGGGATACCGGAATTGGCATGAAGCCGGAGTTTCAGGAACATATATTTGAATCCTTTACCAGAGAAGAAACCTCAACGGTAAGCGGAATCCAGGGAACCGGCCTTGGAATGGCGATCACCAAGAATATTGTAGATATGATGGGAGGTACCATCACAGTAAAAAGTGAAGAAGGACAGGGCAGTGAATTTACTGTAAATCTGACCTTTAAATTATGTGGCGAAGCAAAAAGCTACGAAAAGATTGAACAGCTTCAGGGCCTTAAAGTTCTGGTTGCAGACGATGATACAGATACCTGTCTCAGCATTTCCGGCATGCTGACAGAAATAGGTATGCGGTCAGAATGGACGGTTTCCGGAAAGGAAGCGGTGATCCGGGCGAAGCATTCCATGGAAATGGGTGATGAATTTTACGCATATATCATTGACTGGCTGATGCCGGATATGAACGGAATTGAAACGGTAAGACGTATCCGACGGGTTATCGGGGACAGCAGCCCGATCATCATACTGACTGCATATGACTGGTCAGATATAGAAGAGGAAGCAAAAGAAGCAGGTGTAACTGCCTTCTGCGAAAAGCCACTGTTTATGTCGCAGCTGCGGGAATTGCTTACGAATCCTGTTCCGAAAACAAAAGAACCGGAAAAAAGGGAATGGATTTACAATGGAAAAAGAATTCTTCTGGTAGAAGACAATGAACTGAATCAGGAGATTGCGCAGACAATCCTGGAAGATGCAGGATTTATGGTTGAGACAGCCGGTGATGGTGTGGTCGCGGTCAAAAAAATGGAACAGGCGGTTCCGGGACAATACGATCTGATTCTGATGGACATCCAGATGCCTGTTATGAATGGCTATGAAGCTGCAAAACAGATTCGTTCATTAAAAAACAGAGAAACAGCGTCTGTACCGATTGTTGCAATGACGGCAAATGCGTTTGAGGAAGACAGAGAAAAATCTTACGAAGCCGGTATGAATGGATATCTGGCAAAACCTGTCAGTGCGGAAGCTTTGATCAATACGATTGATAAGATTATGAAAGATAACTGACAGAACATTAACCGATATGTATATAAATGAATGTAAAAACTGACCAGGGGCCTGTTATACAGCCTTCTGGTCAGTTTTTACATACAAAGCAGAGAGATGATCATTTTAGGAATCAATCATATTTTGGGCAGTTCACAGTGATATGCGATGCCAAGGGGTGTAACGAGAAGAGGATGTACAGGTCTGTACACAGGAAGTTTCAGTTTCTTCTCAAAAACGGTTGTAAATTCTTTAAACATGGAAGATCCGCCTACAACGTAAACAGCCGGAACCTGATAACCATGGAGAAATTTTTCGGTAATAACAGCCATTTTTTCAACGGTTGCTTTGATTACAGGAAAAATTTCATCTTCTTTTTCCGGAGTGGTCTTTAAAATTTCCGCTTCCTCATAAGGGATTTTATAGTGTCCGGCCACAGTCATGGTCATATGGCTGCCTCCGGTAGCCTCATCGTCTGTGTAAATGACTTTGCCATCTTTCAGGATACTGATGCCGGTTGTACCGCCGCCCACATCTACAACGGCGCCGTCTGTAATTTTGAGGACAGCAGCGGCAGCGGTAGGCTCGTCTACGATATTGGTAACCTCAAAACCTGCACCTTCCAGGACATAACCGATGCTTTTGACACTGCCTTCCGAAACACCAGGAGGGATGGCAGCTGCACCGTAGGTAAGTTCTGTGCCAAGTTTTTCTTCCAGTTCATTTTTAAGCTTTGTTACAAGCTGGACGGATTCGTAATAATTAACGATCACACCATCCTGAATGGCATGGGACGGTGCGGAAATTCCGGCGATGGGACGGTTGTTCCGGTCAACGACAGCAAGAACGGTGTTGGCAGTACCAAGGTCAATACCCGTTTTCAGACGGCCGCGGAATTTTTTGCATTCACCGGTTTCCACAAGTTCTGCGAAGTTGGACAAAGTTCTGTTTTTTAATTCCATTCAAAATACTCCATTTCTTTCGGACAAGGACAAAAAAGATTTTGTCCCTGATATGAATTTTAATAATTACGACCGGTAAAGATGGCAACGGATCTGGGCCGCATGCAGAAATCGTGCTCAATACGTGGCTCCTGGCTTTCTTCATAGAAATAACGGCCATCTCCGTCTCCAAATGTGTTGACACAGAGATACCATGCACCAGGGCGTGCAAGTTCCGGAAGCGTAACCGTTACATCTTCCCAGTATGCGTTGATAACGATGTAGATCAGGTCATCGGCGCCTTTACTCTTATCATAACCTGCAAAGCTTACGGCGAAGGTGTGGGCATCTCTTGGGATGGTCACATCCCTTGCATCAATGTTATGGGTGTGTATGCTTTCCATACCGCATACTGCGTTTGGAAGCTTGCGGGAGATGACAGGGTGGTCTTTTCGGAACTGGATCATATATTTGAAAAATTCGAAAAGATCGTGATTTTTCTCCAGAAGATCCCAGTTGATCCAGGAAGTTTCGTTATCCTGGCAGTAGGTGTTGTTATTTCCATGTTTGGTGTTTCCAAATTCGTCACCTGCAAGGAACATCGGGGTTCCACGGCTGGACATCAGTACCGCGCAGGCGTTTCGGATCATGCGGAAGCGGAGGGAAAGGACTTCCGGATTGGTGGAATCACCCTCTTCTCCACAGTTCCAGCTGCGGTTGTCGTTGGAACCATCTGCGTTGTTCCAGCCGTTTGCCTCGTTGTGTTTCTCGTTGTAGGAATAGAGATCATACATGGTAAAACCATCGTGGCAGGTAAGGAAATTGACGCAGGAATTGTATCCTGCATAGTTGTCATTGTGATCGGAATAAAAACCGCCATACAGGTCACCGGAACCGGAAATGCTCCATGCGGCGTCCCAGGCGTTCCAGAAATCTCCCTTCAGGAAAGAACGGAGGCAGTCACGGTAACGGCCGTTCCACTCAGCCCATCTGCGGCTGGCAGGGAAAGAACCTACCTGATACAGTCCGCCGGCATCCCAGGCCTCTGCGATCAGCTTGACATTTCGAAGAACCGGATCGTAAGCAAGAAGTTCCAGAAGTGGCGGGTTGTTAAGAGGGGAACCGTCCTCATGACGTCCCAGGATACTTGCAAGGTCGAAACGGAAACCATCCACGCGGTAGTTGATGGTCCAGTAACGTAAACACTCCAGGATCATCTGACGCACGATCGGATGATTACAGTTCAGAGTGTTTCCACATCCGCTGAAATTGTAGTAATTTCCTTCCGGAGTCAGCATATAATAAACTTTATTGTCAAATCCTTTAAAGCAGAAAGTTTTTCCAAGTTCATTTCCTTCGGCAGTGTGGTTGAATACAACATCAAGAATTACTTCAATTCCATTTTCGTGAAGTTCACGGATCAGTTCTTTCAGTTCGGTTCCCTCACAGTTATGTTCTGCCTTGGAAGCATAGCTGGTGTTTGGGGAAAAGAAGTTAACGGAATTGTATCCCCAGTATTCCAGAAGACGCTTGCCGTTTACGGTACGGACATTCATGTTCTCGTCGAACTCGAAGATAGGCATCAGCTCCACCGCATTGATTCCCAGTTCTTTGAGGTAAGGGATTTTTTCACGAAGCCCGGCAAAAGTTCCCGGGTGTGTGACACCGGAAGAAGCGTCCTGTGTAAATCCGCGGACATGAAGTTCGTAGATGATCAGGTCACTGATCTTACGGGTGGACTGAGGCATGTCTTCCCAGTCGAAAGAATCGCGTACCACACGGGCGTGATAGCTTCCAATCTTCTGCTGTCCCCATTCGCGCTGACCGGCAACGGCTTTGGCATAAGGATCAAGAAGAACTTTTGTCTTATCGAAGATATGGCCTTTTTCCGGTTCATAAGGACCGTCGATGCGGTAGCCGTATTCCAGGTCTTCGATGTCCAGTCCCATGATGATCATGGAATAGACATCACCGATACGACAGGCATTGGGAAAAGGAAGAACTGCGAAAGGCTCCTCTTCTCCGGAGTGGAAAAGAAGAAGCTCGCAGGATGTACCGTGACGGGTATGTGCGGTAAAGTTGACTCCGTTGGAAAGGGGAGTAGCGCCATTTAATTCAAAAAAACCGGGACGTACAGGAAATCCCGCGATAATATCTGTGGGCCGGGATGTCAGTGTATTCTCAGAAAGCATAGTCTGATTCTGTGTTTTCATTTCCGGTATCCTCCTTGGTAGAATTTTTTACAAACAAAAAATATTATAACTGATTTTCAGAAAAAAGTACAGGCTGGGAACCTATGAAGTTCACGGGAGTTGACAGAGATTGCAGAAATGTGATAAAAACCTGTACAGAGATGAGGTGAAAAAGTGGAAGAAAAAAGAAGAGAAGAATGGATGGCTATTTTAAGACAAAGCCGGCTCTGCAGAAACCTGGAAGAAAAAGAACTCCTAAACCTCATGGAGCAGGAAGGAACGGTGCGGACTTATTCCAGAGGGGAGCGGATCTTTCAGGAAACAGACCGGCCGGATTCGGTTTATATGCTTCTTAACGGAAGTGTGATCATCGCAAAAGAGACGTTTTCCGGAAAAAGGATCCTTCTGGCGCAGCTGGAAGATCCAGGGGCTCTGTTCGGGGAGGTTTATGCCTTTATGGAGAAAGCTTCCTATGACATGTATGTGGAAGCGCTGACGCAGGTTTCCGTTCTGATCATGAGCAGCCGGATCTTTACAGACAGGGAAGAAAATAGTTTAAGCCGGAAACTTCGGGAAAATCTTCTTGAGGTTTTTGCCGGGAAGGCTTACAATATGAACCGGAAGCTTCGGATCCTTGGAAGTGGCAGTCTCCGGGAGCGGATCGTCCGTTTCCTTGTAGAATGCCAGGACAGTGAAGGACAGATCCACATGAATCTTTCTAGAGAAGAGATGGCGGATTATTTAAACATTACCAGGCCGTCTCTTTCCAGAGAACTGGGAAAGATGCAGGAAGAAGGAATCCTGGAACTTGACAGGCGTCAGATCCTTGTGAAAGATCAGGAAAAAATGGAGTTATATCTGTAAGGTAACATATGTTACCGAAGAATCTCCGGGATTTTTGTATGATGTCAGTGAAAACAAAAAAACATTTGCAGAAATATAAAAATCAGGGAGAGATGATATCATGATAAGAAAGATCGTACACATTGAGGAAGAGAAATGCAACGGCTGTGGTGCCTGTGCAGCTGCCTGCCACGAAGGAGCTATTGCCATGATAAACGGCAAGGCAAAACTGATCCGGGATGATTACTGTGACGGACTGGGAGACTGTCTTCCGGCCTGCCCTGCCGATGCGATCCGTATTATAGAGCGGGAAGCCGCAGATTATGACGCGGAGGCAGTGGAAAAAAGAATGAAGCTTAAGAAAACAGAGGCCTCGATGCCAGCAGGGAAGCCACACGTGTGCCCCGGAAGTATGGCAAGAAGCCTTAATAAAAAGCAGGAACCGCCGGTGCAGGCAGAGCGGAAAAAAGTTCCCCAAAATGCAGGGGAACAGACAAGCCGTCTTGCCCAGTGGCCCGTACAGATCAAACTGGTTCCTGTCAATGCACCATATTTTGAAAATGCACAGCTTCTGATCGCGGCAGACTGTACTGCCTACGCTTATGCAGGTTTTCATGAGAAATTCATGAAAGATCATGTGACGCTGATCGGATGCCCCAAACTGGATGAGGGAGATTATGCAGATAAGCTTGCAGAGATCATAGGAAATAATTCCATCCGGAGTATCCGTATCGTCCGCATGGAAGTTCCCTGCTGCGGAGGCATCGAGAATGCAGTGATCCGTGCCATGGAGCGAAGCGGAAAGATGATCCCATGGCAGGTAGTGACCATTGCCTGTGACGGCACGATCAGGGAGGAGCTGTAAGGAAAGGAATAAAAACAGCATGAGTGAAGAAACACTGGAGATTTCTTTTGATGAAATAGAGAAGGAACGGGAAAAATATCTTCTGGTAGATACCCGTGATAAAGTAACTGTGGAATATGGAATGATCCCGGGAGCGATTTCTGTTCCGGAGCAGGAACTGGAAGAACGGGCAGAAGAACTGAAAGGGGATAAGATTCCGGTTCTTTACTGTACCAGAGGACTTTTCAGCCAGGAAGGGGCAGGGATGCTCCGGGAAAAAGGAATTCCCGCACTGAGCCTGAAGGGCGGATATACAGGCTGGCTTTTCCAGCAGATGCAGAAAGAGTCCAATAAAGGGGACAGTGAAGAAGAGGAAAATGAAGCAATGGAACAGCGCCGGAAAGATATCGAGCTGAGTATCCGCAAGAAGTTCCACAAGCAGCTGTTTTCCAGATTCGCCAGAGGAATCAACGACTATGAACTGGTGAAGCCGGGAGACAAGATCGCGGTCTGTATTTCCGGTGGTAAGGATTCCATGCTGATGGCCAAACTGTTCCAGGAGTTGAAACGTCATAACAAGTTTCCTTTTGAATTGGTATTTCTTGTGATGGATCCGGGATATAATGAGGCCAACCGTGCGGTGATCGAACACAACGCCAAACTTCTCGGAATTCCTATCACAGTGTTTGAGACTGAGATCTTTGATGCAGTTTACAATGTGGAAAAATCTCCGTGTTATCTCTGCGCCCGTATGCGAAGAGGATATCTTTACAGTAAGGCAAAGGAACTTGGATGCAACAAGATCGCTCTTGGCCATCACTATGATGATGTGATCGAGACGATCCTGATGGGAATGCTTTATGGAGCACAGGTACAGACTATGATGCCGAAACTCCACAGCACAAACTTCGAGGGGATGCAGCTGATCCGCCCCATGTATCTGATCCGTGAGGCAGATATCAAGCACTGGAGAGACTACAATGACCTGCATTTTATCCAGTGTGCCTGCAAGTTCACTGATACCTGTACTACCTGCCGTACAGACGGCACCAGTGTTTCCAAGCGAATGGAGATCAAAAATCTCATTGCGGAGCTTAAGAAGGTAAATCCCCATATTGAAAGTAATATTTTCCGAAGTGTGGAAAACGTGAATCTTCATACAGTCATTGCCTATAAAAAAGACGGCGTGAAACATTCCTTCCTGGAAGGGTATGACGACTGATATACAAAAACAAAAGCTGCTCAGGCATTCGCCCGGGCAGCTTTTACTTTTTCCCGCTGCCTGGTAAGATCATAATATTCATTAGAGACGATCCCACGGCTGGAAAGCGCTTCGTAAGTTTTCTGCTGTGCAGGGGTCATTTTCATTCCGATGGTGGAATTGACATCTGTCAGCACGCAGCCTGTTTTTTCTACCAGCCAGAAAAGAGCGGAATCATCATCCGGGATCATTTTCCAGATTTCATTTTCCGTATATGGTAAAAGGGCCATAAGGGTCTTCAAATGTCCGTCCTGGATTAGGCGGTAATCTCCATCCGGCATGATGATGCCGTCACCGTAGAGTTCTTTTTTCTTTTCCATTTCTTTCAGAAGTTCTTCTGTAAGTTTCATGATCGGCTCCTTGAGATTTGCTGCTTGGGGCAGCTTTTTTGTGCTGTTTTAACCGAATCAAGGAAGTCCCCTGCGGGGTTGCGAATATCCGTTTGACTACGAGTTAAAAAAATAACGAACAGTGCCTATATTGTATGAAGAGAAGATCAAAATGTCAATAGGTTAAAAAATATTTTTAGCTGTTTAACAAGAGTTACAATTGTGCAATATGGATATTTTTTCGGAATGATGCGTTAAATCTATGTAAAATTCGTCGTAAAACAGGGACTCCTGTGGTATAATAAGAATATTCAAAAAATTCGAGGAAGGACGATGCAGATGTTAAAAAACTGGAACCCGGAACAGATTCCGGAAAAAGAGGATATCAAAGTGCGTTTAAGTGCTGCAAGAACCAGATTATATGAGCTGCAGATGGCTCTAAAGGAGCATAAGATTCCGGTGATCGTGTTGTTTGAAGGCTGGGGAGCTTCCGGAAAAGGCAGTACCATAAGTAAAGTGATCAAGAATATCGATCCCCGTTTTTTTAAAGTCGCAACTATGTCAGCGCCTACAGAAGAGGACCTTCGGAAACCATTTCTTTACCGGTATTTTAAGGAGATCCCGGAAGCCGGTAAATTTACATTCCTGGATTCCGGATGGATGGATCAGACCTGTCGGGAGCGCATGGACAAAAAACTGAAAGGGGATGATTATGTAAAACGGGTTGACAGCATCCGCAGATTTGAACGGCAGCTGACGGATAACGGATACGTACTTCTGAAATTCTTTATGCAGATCGACCGGAAAGATCAGGAGAAACGTATGGGCATCCTTCTGGAAAGCAAAGATACCCGATGGAGAGTGAATGAATACGATCTCTGGCAGAATGATCACTACAAGAAATGCAGAAAAGTTTTTGACCAGTATATGCAGGATACCAACACTTCTTCTGCTCCGTGGTATATCGTAGATGCCAATGACCGGAAATGGGCGGAATTACAGGTACTGGAAACCATGATCAGCAACATCGAGGTTGCCATGGAGAACAGCAAACATGCTGTGCCGATTCTCCAGAATGTTTTTCCTCTGGTGGAGATGCCGAAATTAAGCGAGATCCCTCTGGATGGAAAAGAAGTGGGAGACGAAGAGTACAAGGCAGAGCTTAAAGAACTCCAGGCGAAGCTCGGAAGCCTGCATAATCGGCTCTACCGCAAAAGAGTGCCGGTGATCATCACCTATGAAGGCTGGGATGCTGCCGGAAAAGGCGGAAATATCAAGAGGATCACGGAAGCTCTTGATCCCCGTGGTTTTGAGGTACATCCCATCGCCAGCCCGGAACCTCATGAAAAAGCCCGTCATTATCTGTGGCGTTTCTGGACAAGGTTGCCTAAAGATGGACACATTGCCATATTTGACCGGACCTGGTATGGAAGAGTGATGGTGGAAAGACTGGAAGGTTTTTGCAGTGAGAACGACTGGAGACGTGCATACAATGAGATCAATGAATTCGAGAAGGAACTTTCCGACTGGGGTGCTGTGATCGTGAAATTCTGGGTCCACATTGATAAAGATACCCAGCTTGCAAGATTTAATGACCGCCAGAGCAACCCGGAAAAACAGTGGAAGATCACAGACGAGGACTGGAGAAACCGCGAGAAGTGGGATCAGTATGAAATGGCAGTAGATGAGATGCTGCAGAAAACCAGCACGGTTTATGCGCCATGGCATATTCTGGAATCGGTAGACAAGAAATATGCAAGGCTGAAAGCGCTTCGGATCGTGATTGAGGAAATTGAGAAAGCGTTGAAATAAAAGATAAAAACTGCGGCAGGATAATGGATATTCTGCCGCAGTTTTTGTTTGAAGATATTTATGAATCAATTTCTGAGATAATTTCGCATACTGTGAAGGGCATGTTTTTCCAGGCGGCTGACCTGGGCCTGGGAAATGCCGATCTCATCGGCCACTTCCATCTGGGTTTTTCCTTCGTAGAAGCGGAGATCAATAATGTGTCGTTCCCGTTCTCCCAGCCGGTTCATGGCGTCCCGGAGAGAAATATCTTCCACCCAGTTTTCCTCCCGGTTCTTTTTGTCGCTGATCTGATCCATGACATAGAGAGTATCTCCTCCTTCGGAATACACCGGCTCAAAAAGGCTCACCGGGCTCTGGATCGCATCCATGGCATAGACGATCATTTCCTTGTCAATGCCGATCTCATCAGCGATCTCCGCGATGGTAGGCTCTTTGAGATGCTGCCGCATATAGTTTTCCCTGGTGTAGATGGTTTTGTAGGCAATATCCCGCAGAGAGCGGCTGACCCGTATGCTGTTGTTATCCCGGAGATATCTTCGGATCTCACCGACGATCATAGGAACTGCATAGGTAGAAAACTTTACCTGAAGGGTGGTATCAAAATTATCGATTGCTTTGATCAGGCCGATACAGCCGATCTGAAAAAGGTCATCTGGATTTTCACTGCTGTTCTGAAAACGGCGGATCACGCTTAAAACAAGCCGCAGATTGCCTTTGATGTACAATTCTCTGGCTTCTTCATCGCCAGCTTTGATTCTTTTGAAGAGCTCATCCTTTTCTTCCTGGTTGAGAACAGGAAGCGTTGAGGTATTTACTCCGCAGATTTCAACTTTATTCAGTGCCATCTTAGAATCCTCCTTGTCTTGTCAGTACATTAAGATGATTCTCAGAGGGCGGTTGAAATATACTTTTCCGGGGAAAATATAAAAAATAAAGGGCCTTGACAAATGTAGTCGGTTCAGTCTCCTCCCAGCCGTTTTTCATCACGGAAATCAACAAGGATGATATCTTCACCAATCTGGCGGATGCAGTCCCAGGGGATGATGCATTCACTTTCTCTTGAAAAACACCAGCAGAATTTCCCGGGTTCCGGCATGATCAGGGCTTTCAGCCGGGCGGTTTCACAGCAGAATTCCACATCAAGAGGACAGCCAAGGCTACGGCAGGTGTGGATATTGATCACTTCTTTCTGTTTCAGTTCGCAGATACGCATAAAATTCATCACCTGATATGATTTTATGGAAAATCTGTAAAATTTATGCAAGTCCGATTATTGACACATTATATGCATTTATTCTATAATAAAAACAAATTTAGTAATGATTTTTTGATCCGGAAAGGGGGAGAGTTCCGTGAGATGTCCGTTCTGTAACCAGGATAATACAAGAGTTGTAGATTCCAGACCTGTAGAGGATACCAATTCTATCCGCCGCCGCCGTCTCTGTGATGCCTGCGGAAAGCGTTTTACAACTTATGAGAAGGTGGAAACGATTCCACTGACTGTGATCAAGAAGGATCAGAACCGGGAGAGCTATAAACGTTCCAAGATCCAGGATGGTGTTCTTCGTGCCTGCTATAAACGCCCCATTCCCATTGAGAGAGTGGAAGAGATGATCGATTCCATAGAAGGGGATATTTTCCGGTCAGAAGATCGTGAGATCAGCAGCACCAAGATCGGAGAGATCGTCATGGAGCATCTGAAGGATCTGGATGCTGTGGCATATGTACGTTTTGCGTCTGTATACAGGGAATTTAAAGATGTCAGTACCTTTATGGACGAGCTGAAGAAACTGATCAACTGAAAAACTCATAATAACATATAAAAAAACAGGGACCGCATGGGGAAAATTCCTCTGCGGTTCCTGTTATAATTTATGTTAATGATTCAGGAAACTTAAATTAAACAATACCCTGAGCTTTCATAGCGTCAACAACTTTTTCGAAGCCGGCGATGTTTGCACCTACAACATAGTTGTCTTCCATACCGTAACGTTTAGCAGCGTCATCAGCTTTGTGGAAGATGTCGATCATGATGTTGTGAAGTTTCTCATCAACCTCTTCTCTTGTCCAGGAAAGTCTCATGGAGTTCTGGCTCATCTCCAGTGCGGATGTGGCAACACCGCCAGCGTTTGCGGCTTTACCAGGCATGAAGAGAACACCGTTCTCCTGAAGGTATGTTGTTGCATCAAGAGTAGTAGGCATGTTAGCACCCTCAACGACATATTTGCAGCCGTTTGCAACCAGTGTTTTAGCTCCGTCAAGACCAAGCTCGTTCTGAGTAGCACATGGAAGATAGATATCACATTTGATGTTCCAGATGCCAAGTCCCTCTGTGTAAGTAGCACCCTCAACACGGTCAGCGTACTCTTTGATACGTCCACGTTTAACTTCTTTGATGTCTTTTACAACGTCAAGGTTGATTCCGTTCGGATCGTAGATATATCCGTTGGAGTCGTTCATTGCAACAACTTTGGCACCAAGCTGAGTAGCTTTCTCAACAGCGTAAATAGCTACGTTACCAGAACCTGTTACAACAATTGTTTTTCCTGCTACGGAGTCGTTGTGTGCTTTTGCGATCTCGTTGAGCATGTATACAACACCGTAACCAGTAGCCTCTGTACGGATCAGGGAACCGCCGAAGGAGAGGCCTTTACCTGTGAGGACACCCTCATAAAGACCACGGATTCTCTTGTACTGTCCGAAGAGATATCCGATCTCACGTCCGCCGACACCGATATCACCAGCCGGAACATCTGTATCTGCGCCGATATATTTGCAAAGCTCTGTCATAAAGCTCTGGCAGAATGCCATAACCTCTCTGTCAGATTTACCCTTAGGATCGAAGTTGGAGCCACCTTTTCCGCCACCGATCGGAAGGCCTGTAAGAGAGTTTTTGAAGATCTGCTCAAAGCCAAGGAATTTCAGGATACCCTGATTTACAGAAGGATGGAATCTTAAGCCGCCCTTGTATGGTCCGATAGCACTGTTGAACTGAACACGGTATCCTTTGTTAACCTGTACAGTTCCGTTGTCATCGATCCACGGTACTTTGAAGGAGATGATTCTCTCTGGCTCTACAAGACGCTCAAGAATGGAAAGCTTACGATACTCTTCCTCATTTTTGTCAATTACGACTTTAAGGGAATCGAGAACTTCCTTAACTGCCTGATGGAATTCTGGCTCGCCAGGATTCTGTGCTACAACTCTTTCATAAACTTCTTCTGTGTAAGACATTGTTGTTTCCTCCTCATCACATATTAAATTGCATTGAAAACTAAATTCGAGTGCTATTATACATTAACATGCTAAAAAAGGGAAGTGCTAAATTAAATTTTTTTAAATTTTTATTTCTTGCGTTGAAAGCCCAAATGTGAGAAGATATAGAAATAGATATTTTTTGACTATGAAATTAAAATGGTTAAATAATAGTGAAAATTAGAAGAGGAGTGGTTTTTATGAGAACATTCGGGAAATCATCAAAGCTTGACAACGTGCTGTACGATGTGCGCGGACCGGTTGTGGATGAGGCTGCCAGAATGGAAGAAGATGGAATGGAGATTCTGAAGCTGAATATCGGCAACCCGTATCCGTTTGGGTTTTCAGCACCTCAGGAAGTGATCCTGGATATGCTGAGTAATGTACGTACTTCCCAGGGATATTCCGATTCCAAGGGCATTTTTTCCGCAAGAAAGGCGATCATGCAGTATGCACAGCTTCGCGGGATCCCGGGAGTTACCATTAATGATATTTATACGGGAAATGGTGTCAGTGAGCTGATCAACCTTTGTATGCAGGCGCTGCTTGATAACGGGGATGAGATCCTGATCCCGGCTCCGGATTATCCGTTGTGGACAGCTACTGCAACTCTGGCAGGTGGAAATGTAGTTCATTATATCTGTGACGAACAGTCTGACTGGTATCCGGATATTGAGGATATCAAGAGCAAGATCACACCAAGGACCAAGGCGATCGTTATCATCAATCCTAATAACCCTACAGGTGCGGTATATCCGAAGGAAATCCTGGAGCAGATCGCGGACATTGCAAGAGAGCATGAGCTGATCATCTTTTCCGATGAGATCTATGACCGCCTTGTTATGGATGGATACAAACATACTTCCATCGCTTCTCTTGCACCGGACGTATTCTGCGTGACATTTTCAGGACTGTCAAAGTCTCATATGATCGCAGGTTTCCGTATCGGATGGATGATCTTAAGCGGAGCCAAGAACAAGGCCAAAGGTTATATAGAAGGAATCAACATGCTTTCTTCCATGCGCCTTTGCTCCAATGTTCCGGCACAGTCGATTGTACAGACTGCACTGGGCGGATATCAGAGTGTCAATGAGTATATCCAGCCAGGCGGACGTGTTTACGAGCAGAGAGATTTTATCTATAAGGCTCTGAATGATATTCCGGGAATTTCCGCTGTAAAGCCGCGTGCGGCATTTTACATATTCCCGAAGATCGATACCGAGAAATTCAATATCTATAATGATGAGCAGTTTGCCCTGGATTTCCTTCATGACAAGCAGGTTCTCATCGTTCCGGGTAAAGGCTTTAACTGGAACCAGCCGGATCATTTCCGTATTGTTTATCTGCCGGATATCCGTCAGCTGGATAAGGCAATGAAGAAGATGAAAGAGTTCTTTGCTACATATAAGCAGGTCTGATCACCAATACAAATATTTTCGGCATAGACCAAAACGGAAAAAAATGCTATAATCATATCTGAAATATCCCGGTCATCAGGGCCGGGATATATGAAATAAGACCAGAATTGCTTGAGAGGGGAATGAGGAGGGACCGTTATCGGACAGCAATAAAACAGAAATCGAAAGGGGAAATAACGGATGAGCAAATTCAACATGAAAGTGACACCTGAGATTGAGAAACTTACGCAGATCTGTCGTGAGAATGATAAACTGGATCTGTCTTTATATGGCAAGTACGATGTCAAGCGAGGTTTGCGTGACCTGAATGGAAAGGGTGTCCTTGCGGGACTTACCCAGATTTCCAATGTCCAGGCAACCAAGATCGTGGATGGGAAAGAGGTTCCCTGTGCAGGTAAGCTTTCTTACCGGGGATATGATATCAAGGATCTGACAAAAGGCTTCATCAATGACCGGCGTTTTGGTTTTGAGGAAGTAACCTATCTGCTTCTTTTCGGAAAACTTCCGAATCAGGAAGAACTGAATGAATTTTCCGGGATTCTTGCGAATCAGCGCCAGCTGCCGCGGAATTTTGTAAGGGATGTCATTATGAAGGCGCCATCCAGAGATATTATGAATGCTCTGTCAAGAAGTGTGCTGACACTTTATTCCTACGACAAAGATCCGGATAATATTGAACTGGAGAATGTGCTCCGTCAGTGTATTAATCTGATCAGTGTTTTTCCGCTGTTATCTGTTTATGCGTATCAGGCCTATAATCATTATGAGAAAGGTAAGAGCCTTTATATCCATCAGCCGAAGAAGAAACTTTCCACAGCAGAAAATATTCTACGCCTTTTAAGACCGGATAAGAAATACACGGCACTGGAGGCGGAGATTCTGGATATTGCCCTGATTCTTCACATGGAGCATGGCGGTGGTAACAACTCTACCTTTACTACACATGTGGTTTCTTCTTCCGGAACCGATACGTATTCCGCAATTGCGGCAGCCCTGGGTTCTCTGAAAGGCCCGAAACACGGTGGCGCCAACATCAAAGTTGTAAAAATGTTCAACGATATGCGTAAGCATGTGCATGATTACAGTGATGAAGAGGAAGTCAGTGTTTACCTTAAGAAACTTCTTCACAAAGAGGCCTTTGATAAACGTGGGCTGATCTATGGTATGGGACATGCGATCTATTCTGTTTCCGATCCACGTGCAGAAGTATTTAAGGGGTATGTGGAGCAGCTTGCAAGAGAAAAAGGCAGAATGAAGGATTATCAGCTGTATGCTACGGTAGAGCGCCTTGCGCCAAAGGTTATTGCAGAGGAGCGTAAGATCTATAAAGGTGTCAGTGCCAATGTGGACTTTTACAGTGGATTTGTTTACAGTATGCTGGATCTGCCCCTGGAACTCTACACACCGATGTTTGCCATTGCACGTATTGTAGGCTGGAGTGCACATCGTATGGAAGAGCTTATCAATGTGGATAAAATTATCCGTCCTGCATATAAGAATGTTCTTCCGGAAGCAGAGTATATTCCTCTTGGTGAGCGATAGGAAAGGCAATGGAAAATGACAGAATATAATGAGACAGCACTGGTACTGGAAGGCGGTGGAAACAGAGGTGTTTTTACTGCAGGAGTACTGGATTACCTGATGGAACAGAAAGTGGAATTCCCATATGTAGTGGGAGTATCAGCGGGCGCCTGCAATGCCATGGATTATGTATCCGGGCAGGTAGGGCGTACCAGAAGATGTATGATCGTGGAAAATAAGGAATACAGTTATATCAGCCTGAAAAATATTCTGGATAAGAAAAGTCTGTTTGACATGGATATGATCTTTGACAGGTATCCCAATGAGATTTTCCCATTTGATTTTGACGAGTATTTTAAATCGGACATTGAATGTGAGATGGTTGTGACGAACTGTCTTACAGGAGAAGCAGAGTATCTGTCCGAAAAGCAGGACAGACGGAGACTTATGGATATCTGCAGAGCGTCCAGCAGCATTCCGGGAATGAGCCCGATGGTAACGATAGACGGGCAGCTGTATCTGGATGGAGGGGCGGCAGATTCCATACCTCTTATCCATGCCATGAAAAAAGGCCACCGGAAAAATGTGGTCATTCTTACCAGAAATCAGGAATACCGTAAGAAAAAACCAGGTAAAAGCAAAGCCGTATATGTGGCTGCTTTTAAGAAGTATCCGAATCTTTTAAATACATTGCTCAACCGTTATCAGGTGTATAATAAGACCCTGGAACTGATTGAAAAATGGGAAAAAGAAGGTCATATTTTTGTGATCCGACCGGAAATCGAGACCGTTTCCCGTACGGAACAGAATGCGGAAGCATTAAGCGGATTTTACAAGCATGGGTATGAAGTAATGAAAGATCGTCTGGGTGAACTTTATGATTACCTGGAAAAAGAAAACTGAGGTGGAATAGATGTTCAGAAGTTTTTTTCCGGATGAATATCTGGATTCTGCGTATGTAATTGACTATGAGAAGCTTTACAGAGAAGGATACAGAGGGCTTCTTTTTGATATTGATAATACCATTGTCCCGCACGGCGCACCGGCAGATGAACGGGCAAGGAAACTGTTTGAAAAGCTGAGGGGGATCGGGTTTCGATACTGTTTTGTATCCAATAACCAGAAACCCCGCGTAGAGCCTTTTGCCAGGGCCGTAGAGGGAAATTTTATAGAAAATGCCCATAAACCGGCTGTGAAGAATTACAAAAAAGCCTGTCAGGTGATAGGAACAGAACCTGACCGGACGATTTTTGTAGGGGATCAGCTGTTTACGGATATTTACGGAGCGAAACGGGCGGGAATCCGCACGATTCTTGTGAAACCGATTCATCCAAAAGAGGAAATCCAGATTGTGCTGAAACGCTATCTGGAAAAAATAGTACTATATTTTTACCAAAAAGAGGAGGGGAAGAATTCATGAACCATATTGTAATTATCGGCTTTATGGGTTCAGGAAAGACACGAGTTGGAAAGAGGCTGGCGAAGGACCTGGGACTTCCGTTTATTGACGTGGACAGACTGATCGTGAAGAAAATGAACATGTCGGTAAAGGAGGTATTTGAACGCTTTGGAGAGCCGTTTTATCGTGCACTGGAGACAATGGCAGTTAAAGAGCTGTCTACAGATGGTGAGCGTAAGGTAATCTCTGTCAGCGCTGGACTGCCTCTGCAGGAGCAGAACCAGAAATATCTTCAGAATATGGGGACGATCATCTATCTGAAGGGATCTGCGGCAACACTGATCAAACGTCTGGAAGGAAGCAACAATCCAACACTGGAGGGAGCTGAGAACAAAGAGGACAAGATCAAGAAACTTCTCAAGCAGAGAGATCCTGTTTATGAGAAGTTTGCAGACATTAAAGTTGTCACAGGAGTGAAGCCTTTTGACGAACTGATTGCAGAAATTGAAGAAAAATTAAGGGCTTAAACAAAAAAACAGTTGAAAAATGACAAAAGGTATTATAGAATAATCCATAGCGAAAAAGAACCGCATATATTAAGGAGGAAATATTTATGATTTCAGCAGGTGATTTCAAAAATGGTATCACACTTGAAATTGATGGAAACGTATGTCAGATCGTTGAATTCCAGCATGTAAAACCAGGAAAAGGCGCAGCCTTTGTAAGAACAAAATACAAAAACATTATTACAGGATCTGTAGTGGAGAAATCTTTCCGTCCTACAGAGAAATTCCCGGCTGCACGTATTGAGCGTGTAGATATGCAGTATCTGTATCAGGATGGTGGTTTATACTACTTCATGAACACAGAGACATATGACCAGGTTGGTCTTACAGAGGAGCAGGTTGGCGATTCTCTGAAATTCGTTAAGGATAACGAGATGGTTAAGGTTTGCTCTCATAACGGCGAAGTATTCGCAATCGAGCCACCTCTTTTCGTAGAGCTTGAGGTTATTGAGACAGAGCCAGGATTCGCAGGAAATACAGCACAGGGTGCTACCAAACCGGCAACTGTTGAGACAGGTGCACAGGTTCAGGTTCCGCTGTTCGTAAACCAGGGCGACAAACTGAAAATCGATACAAGAACAGGAGAGTATCTCTCCCGTGTATAACGAATAAACTGCGTAGCAGTTGATTGGCTATGAACAAGTAGCGAATGCGGATTATGAATATCTGCTTATGATGAAAAAACCCGCTTATGCGGGTTTTTTTATGTCCGTTTTTAGAAATTACCTTGACACAAAAAATCATTCTGGTATAATTAAACCCAGTCAAAAATAACTGACCAAGAAGTTCGTCTGTCCACCAGAGATGTCCGGAAATGATCCGGCCACGGAAGTCTTTTGAGGGCTTGTACTGGTTTCGACGGGGGCTTTGAAGTTAGGGAAGCCATCCGCAGACTCCTGGACTGCGTACCAACCGGGAACTAAATATAAACGCAGACGAAAAGTTAGCGTTAGCAGCCTAAGCTGCTCGTCAGCCCCGTTGCACTCACACATCGGGAATCTGGCGTCGACTATGTGAGAAACCTTGCCGGGTAAGCTTTGCCCCGGTAGATGTATCATGAAGCTACTGAAGCAGTAAGCCTGTCGGTGGGCGTGCTGCCGAGGGAATGTTAAATCAGCGACTGTGATGGGAGATGCCTTAAGGGATAGGCTTTCGGACAGGGGTTCGATTCCCCTCAGGTCCATTTATGGAACGTCCCGGAAAGACAGCATTTATGCGGCTTTCCGGGAATTTTTTTTACTTTCTTTTTTAGATATCAGAAATTTCTTCGCGGATACAGAAAGCGATGGTGATAAAATGAAAAAACCTCTGCTCAATTTAAAAAAGCAGAATACAAAATCAGATTACTATGATTATAATCTTGTCGCTGTCATCGTACTTCTGGTATGTTTCGGACTGGTTATGCTGTACAGCACCAGTTCTTATATGGCGGAAGTAAATTATGGCAATGATATGTTTTATTTTAAGAAACAGGCACTGATCAGTGCGGCCTGTCTAATCGGAGCATTATTTATTTCAAAAATACTGGATTATCATGTCCTTCTTCCTTTTACAACCGCACTTTATGTGGCTTCACTGATCCTTATGGGCCTGGTCCGCACTCCGCTGGGGCATTCTTCCCATGGTGCAACCAGATGGCTGTATATCGGACCGATCAACTTTCAGCCTGCCGAAATAGCCAAGATTGCGGTCATCATCATGATGGCCTATATGATCGGAAAGATGGGACGAAAGGTAAAAACTCTGAAAAGCTGTATGATCCTGGGACTTCCGGGAGCAGGACTTGCGCTGGCTGCTTATGTGCTTACCGATAACTTAAGTACTGCCATGATCATTCTGGGCATTACTGTAGGAATGGTTTTTGTGGCACATCCGGATACACGTCCGTTTATCATTATAGGTATCGTCGGTATAGTCCTGATCGTAATCGGTGTGCTGTTTCTGGTTGTAACAACCAAGGACAGTAACAGTTTCCGAGTTATGCGAGTGCTGGTGTGGCTGCAGCCTGAGAAATATTCTGATGAAGGTGGATACCAGACGTTACAGGCGCTGTATGCCATCGGTTCCGGGGGCTTTTTCGGACGGGGACTTGGAAACAGTATCCAGAAACTGGGAAGTGTTCCTGAGGCTCAGAACGATATGATTTTTTCCATTATCTGTGAAGAACTCGGAGTTTTCGGAGGCATTTTTGTACTGATCCTGTTCGGGTATCTTCTGTACAGATTGTTCTTTATTGCACAGAATGCTCCGGATCTGTTCGGCTCTCTGATCGTCACGGGAATTTTTATACATATTGCGCTGCAGGTAATCCTGAACATTGCCGTTGTACTGAATCTGATGCCGAATACAGGTGTTACATTGCCCTTTATCAGCTATGGAGGAACCTCTATTGTATTCCTGATGTCAGAGATGGCAATTGCCCTCAGTGTGGCCCGTCAGATAAAATTTCAAGAGTAAAATAGTTTTAAAATCAAAATATTTTTGCTCTGGAGCCATTTTTTGGGAAAATCCTCTTGACAACTGTTTTTGCAGACTATATACTTGGCTCAAAAAGAGGAAACAGATTCGATCTGTAACGATTAAAGGAGAAATTAAGACATGTTAGAAAAAATGAAAGAAATGCTTGCAGAGCAGTTAAATTGTGAGGCATCTATAATTACACCGGAGACATCTTTCAAGGATGATCTCGGAGCAGATTCTCTGGATCTTTTTGAGCTGGTTATGGCTCTTGAGGATGAGTACAATGTTGAGATTCCGGCAGAGGAGCTTACAGATCTGAATACAGTTGGAGATGTAATCGAGTATCTTAAAAACAAAGGTGTGGAAGCATAAGCAGGAATTAAGAGATCCTCTGGGACAATGGTGTCTCAGGGGATTTTTCTGTGTATAGGGAAGACGGGGGATTCCGTCGGAAAACCTATGGACATTTTGAAGGCTTTAGGTATATAATATCACCTATAATGAGAAACAACAAAACGAGGAGAAAAGAAATGACAAAGATCAGAACAAGATTTGCACCGAGTCCTACAGGAAGAATGCATGTGGGTAACTTAAGAACAGCTCTTTATGCTTATTTGATCACAAAACATGAAGGCGGAGATTTTATCCTTCGTATTGAAGATACAGACCAGGAACGTTATGTGGAGGGAGCTGTAGATATTATTTACCGTACCCTTGAGAAAACCGGACTTATCCATGATGAGGGACCGGATAAAGACGGCGGATTCGGTCCGTATGTACAGAGTGAGCGTCAGGCAACAGGCATGTACCTGAAATATGCAAAACAGCTTATTGAGCAGGGAGATGCATACTACTGCTTCTGCGGCAAGGAAGAACTGGAGAGTATGAAACGTACAGTTGCAGGCAAGGAGATCTCCATCTATGATAAGAGATGTCTCCACCTTTCCAAAGAAGAGGTTCAGCGTCGTCTGGATGCGGGAGAACCTCATGTTATCCGTTTCAATATGCCGACAGAGGGAACTACAACCTTCCACGATGTTATTTACGGTGATATCACAGTCAACAATGAAGAGATGGAGGATCTGATCCTGATCAAATCTGATGGATATCCGACATACAATTTTGCAAACGTAATTGATGACCATCTTATGGGGATTACGCATGTTGTAAGAGGTAATGAGTATCTTTCCTCTTCTCCGAAGTACAACCGTATTTACGAGGCATTCGGATGGGAGATCCCGGTTTATGTACATTGTCCGCTGATCACAGATGAGACACATCAGAAACTTTCCAAGAGATGCGGCCATTCTTCCTATGAGGATCTGATCGATCAGGGCTTTGTTACAGAGGCAGTGATCAATTATGTTGCGCTTCTTGGATGGAGCCCGGCAGACAACCGTGAGATTTTCTCTCTTCCGGAACTTGTGGAAGCGTTTGATTACCACCATATCAACAAATCACCGGCAGTTTTTGATATTGCCAAGCTGAAATGGATGAATGGTGAGTACATCAAAAAAATGGATCCGGATGCGTTCTATGAGAGAGCACTTCCGTATCTGAAAGAAGTTCTGAAGAAAGACTTTGATCTTAAAAAGATCGCAGGTATGGTTCAGACCAGAATTGAAGTATTCCCGGATATCCCGGAGCTTGTGGACTTCTTTGAGGAAGTTCCGGAATATGACAGTGCAATGTACCGCCACAAAAAAATGAAAACAACAGAGGAGACTTCCCTTGCAGTTCTCAAGGAGGTACTTCCTGTACTGGAAGCACAGGAGGATTATACCAATGATCCGCTGTATGCATCTTTAAGTGCTTTTGTAAAGGAGCACGGCTATAAGAACGGTTATGTAATGTGGCCGCTGCGTACAGCAGTATCCGGCAAGCAGATGACGCCGGCCGGCGCAACAGAGATCATGGAGATCATCGGTAAGGAAGAGACACTGAAACGTGTACATGCAGCAATCGAAAAACTTGAGCACGAATAAGTGCATAGTCAATAATCCAGTTATGAAACGAAATCCATCTCAAAAACGGGCGATCGCCCACCTGTCAGGACCGATGATGGTTCTGGCAGGCCCCGGTTCGGGGAAAACTTCCGTCATAGTAGAAAGAACAGCACATATGATCCATGAAGGGAAGATACCGGCTTCCTCTGTTCTTGTTGTGACCTTTTCAAGGGCGGCAGCCGTAGAAATGAAAGAACGGTTTCTGAAATTTACCGGAGTTTCGAGGACAGGCGTTACATTTGGAACTTTTCATGGTGTATTTTATGGAATCCTGAAACAGGCATATGGTCTCAACGGAAGCAACATTCTTTCTGAAGAGGAAAAGTATGCGATCTTAAGGGAACTGGCAGTAAATTGTGCCGCAGAACAGTCCCAGGAAGGGGACTTTGTGGAAGATGTGGCAAAAGAGATCAGTGTTGTCAAAGGGGGAAGAATTTCACTGGAACATTACTATTCTTCCTGCTGTCCGGATGAAGTGTTCCGGCAGATTTTTCAGGGGTATCGGAAAGTCCTGAATGAAAGAAGAAAGCTTGATTTTGACGATATGCTTTTGAGCTGCTATGAGCTTTTGCGTAAAAGAAAAGATATTCTGGCAGCATGGCAGAAAAAATTCCGGTATATTCTGGTGGATGAGTTTCAGGATATCAACCATCTTCAGTATGATATTGTAAAAATGCTGGCAGCTCCGGAAAATAATCTGTTTGTGGTGGGAGACGATGACCAGTCTATTTATCATTTCCGTGGAGCACGTCCGGAGATTATGCTGAATTTTCCGGAAGATTTCAAAAATGCGGAAACAGTATTGCTGAATATTAATTACCGGTGCAGCGGAAATATTTTGAACACAGCTATGAAAGTAATTGATCATAACGAAAACCGTTATGTAAAAAAACTTTCTACACCCAATAACCTAGGAGAACCTGTAGAGGTAAAGGAATTTAAAAATCCAAGAGATGAGTATATGACAGCTGCGGGAATACTGAAAGACCGGATGGAAAAAGGGGAATATATTGAAGATACCGCCTTTCTTTTCCGGACCAATCAGGAGGCAGAAGGCCTGGTTGCCGCATTGATGGAATATGGGGTTCCTTTTACCATGAAAGAGAAACTGCCCAATCTGTTCCGCCACTGGATCTGTAAAAATATGATCGCCTATCTGAAAATGGCACAGGGGGACCGGAGCAGAAGTACATTTCTGGAAATTATGAACCGCCCTAACCGCTACATAGCCAGAGAGGCTCTTGCCGAAAAAAACATAGATTTTAAGGCTCTTGCCGAATTTTATAAAGATAAGGACTGGATGTGTGACAGGATCACAACACTGGAAACACATCTTCGGATCTTGAAAACCATGGCCCCTTATGCAGCCATTAATTTTATCCGAAACGGCATGGGATATGAAGAATACTTGCAGGAATACGCAAGGTATCGTAAAATAAAGCCAGAAGAGCTCTGGGAGACCTTAAACCGGATACACGAAAGTGCCAGAGGAATGAAAACGCTGGAAGACTGGCTGGCCTATATGGATGAATATACCAGAAAACTGGAAGAACAGGCGAAAAAACAGGACGTGAAAAGGGAAGGCTGTGTGATATCTACCCTTCACGCTGTAAAAGGCCTGGAGTATGACCGGGTATATATTATGAATGTCAATGAGGGCAGTATGCCTTACCGGAAAGCGGTTCTGGAAGCGCACCTTGAGGAAGAACGGAGACTTTTCTACGTTGGAATGACGCGGGCAAAGAAGAAACTTTGTCTGTGCTATGTGAGAATGCAGTACGAGAAGGAACGGGAGCCGTCACGGTTCCTTGAGGAGGCAGGATTATGAACGGGATCATTTACTACACAAAGATAAGAGACGAATATTCTGGCAAAAACATGGAGCATATGATCGGGGAAAAGCTTCTGGAGATCGGGCTGGAAAGAGAATATGGCCGGAAACTTGCCTTTGAACCCAGGGCTAAGGGGGAACATGGGAAACCGTTTTTTACCCTTCTTCCAAAGATCCATTATAATATTTCACATTCCGGAAAATATGTGATGTGTTTATTTGCAGGTGAAGAAGTAGGTATTGATATACAGATCCATAAGAAGGTTAATTATGAGAGGATCCTTGAGAGACTGGTACCTGCAGATATGGTGAGGGAGATCCTGGAAGCAGATGATATGGAGAAGGCTTTTTTTGCACAGTGGGTATTGCGGGAAGCTTATATCAAATGGACGGGAGAAGGATTGTCCAGAGATTTAAGGACGATTCCCATGGACAAAGGAAATTACATGATGCTGGAAATGGAACCGGGATACAGCGGCGCAGTCTGGTCAAAAGATGATCTGGAATTGCGCTTTGAATACGAAGATATCATACTGAGATAAACTGTACCAGAATAGAGAAAATGAAATGAACAAAGAGATGAAACGCAGCTTCCGGATTTTTATTCTGAAGATCCTGGCAGTTGTTTTTGTGCTGTGTATATGTTATTTTTTATATGCATTTGTATACAGAGCAAAAACAGAACTGCCAACAAAAGCTGTGGTGACAAACAGAGGTGCTGCAGTGTATACGCTGCGGGGCCAGAAACAGATGCTTTCCCAGAAAGAGGCATTTTCCTATTTTGCCTTTGACGGAAGAGAAAAAGAGAAAGAATATGGAACTTATGTCATTCCCGGACTGAAAAATACAAGGACGCTGCTTACGGAAAAAGGTGCCACACCGGCCATGTGCACGTCCATGACTCCTCAGGGACTGGCAGTTACCGAAGATTATGTGCTGATCAGTGCTTACTGCAGCACACAGAAACATAATTCGGTCATCTATGTGATCGATAAAGAGAAACATAACTTTATAAAAGAAGTAGTGCTGCCTGGACAGCCTCATGTGGGAGGTCTTGCCTACGATCCGGAACATAAGATTCTGTGGTATTCTTCCAATATTAACGGAATTGCACAGGCAGTAAGCATAAAAATGGATACAATAGAAGCCTATGATTATGATGACAGTCACCTGCCGGTGGATACTTTGCAGACAGTCAGTCTTTATGGAATTGTAAGGGATTCATTTATGACTTTTTACGAAGGGTGTCTGTATGTAGGCTGCTTTGAAAAATATAACGAAAGTGTAATTGCACGATACGGAGTTGACGCAGATGGAAATCTGATCAATACCATGGATGAGGAGCTGGGCATGGATTTTGAAATGGCAGTTCCGCTGGATTATTCCACCATATCGGAGCAGGTCCAGGGAATCGCTTTTTACAATGACAAACTGCTGATCTCTCATTCCTTTGGAATCCTGCCATCCAGACTGGTATTTTATGAACAGTCCGACAAGCGTCTGTATGTAAATGAAAATTCGGCCAGGACCTACCGCTTTCCGGAGCGCCTGGAACAGATCGTGGTGGAGGGAGACAATCTCTATGTGATGTTTGAATCCTGTGCCTATGCATACCGTGCATCCTCCGTAAATATTGTGGACCGGGTACTGAAGCTGAGCCTTCCGAAGATGGAGGCTTACGATGAGGAAGAAAGCCTCTTTTTTCTGTCAGAATAAAGGAAAAACAGATTTTTTCCAAAGGAGACAAAGGGTACTAAATCCTGCATGTCCGCAATATATTTAAGTGTAAGAGGTGAAAAAATGGACGCAAACCAGATTCAGAACCTGTTTGCCAGCAATGTCCGCCAGCTGTTGGTGGATGCAGACCTTGATTATGATAAATTATATGAGATACGTCTCCGGGTGGGAAGACCTCTGTTTCTTACCTATGACGGGGGAGAATGTTTTCTGCGGCAGAAAGACACAGAGCCTTATCTGGTGACACGGGAGGATCTGAAGGAGACACTGGAATATGTCAGTGGTTATTCTCTGTACGCTTATGAAGACGAAATACGTCAGGGATTTTTGAGTGTACAGGGCGGACATCGTGTAGGAGTTACCGGAAAAGTGATCCTGGACGGAAACCGGGTCCGGGGAATGAAATACATTTCCTGCATCAATGTGCGGCTGGCTCATGAGATCCAGGGATGTGCCGGAGGCGTGATGCCTTATATCCAGACACGAGAGCAGATTATGCACACATTGATCGTTTCCCCGCCCAGATGTGGGAAGACTACGCTTCTTCGGGATATCATCCGCCAGATGAGTAATGGTTGGGGAGATATTTCCGGTGTGACAGTAGGGGTGGTAGATGAGCGAAGTGAACTTGCAGGATGTTATCAGGGAATTCCGCAGAATGATCTTGGAATGCGGACAGACATCCTGGACGGCTGTCCGAAAGCAGAGGGCATGCAGATGCTGATCCGGTCCATGTCACCGGTTGTGGTTGCTGTGGATGAGCTTGGAAAGGAAGAAGATTTCAAGGCAGTGGAAGCGGTGATCCACTGTGGCTGTCGTCTGATCGCCACTGCTCACGGTGATTCTGTGGAAGAAACGTTGTCTCAGCCGTTTTTTCAGAAGTTGTGGGAAGCGCGGGTTTTTCAAAGATATATTTTTCTTGGAAAACATGACCGTGCGGGAATTGTAGAGGGAATTTATGATGGAAACGGAAAATGCCTATGTACAGAATTGTAGGATGCATTCTGCTCGTGGCGGCAGGGACCGGAATGGGATTTTCCGGAAGTATGAAGCTTTCGGAGAGAATATATACGCTTGAGATGCTGCTGCGGATGGGAATCTTCCTGAAAGGAGAGATCCGTTGCGGAAATATGTCTCTGCCGGATGCTTTTTACGGAGTTGCCGGAAGAATGGATGGAAAATACAGGGAATTTCTCATAAGTGCTGCAGACAGGATGAAGTCTGGAACAGGAGAAACGCTCTCACAGATATGCAGGGAATGTGCAGAAACATCCCTGAAAAAAAGCTGCCTTACCTCCGGGGAAAAGGACGCTTTTTTTTCTTTGGGAGAGCATCTTGGTTATCTGGATCTGGAAATGCAGATGAAACAGCTTTCTCTATATGAGGAAAACCTGGAAGAGGAGATTTCCCGGTTAAAAGAAGAGGCCTCCGTAAAAAAGAGATTGTACCGGAGTCTGGGAATTCTGGGAGGACTGCTTCTGGCGGTGCTTTTGATATAGAGGTTTTGTCTGAACAGTGAAGATGGGACGGGCTTATTGAAGAAAAAGGAGGGAGTTTTTGGAGGTCAGTATCATATTTAAGATTGGGGCAGTAGGGATTCTGGTCTCTGTTCTTTCTCAGATCCTGAAGCACAGCGGAAGGGAAGAACAGGCATTTCTCGTAAGTCTTTCAGGACTTCTGATCGTGCTGTTCTGGATCGTACCGTATATCTATGAACTCTTTGAAAATATCCAGCAGCTTTTTGTTCTTTAAAGGAGGTAAAAAACGTGGATATTTTAAGAATTTCCATTTTGGGAACAGTGGGTGTTCTTCTGGGGATCCTTCTGAAATCACGGGCTCCTGAATATACAAGTCTGATTACTGTGGGAATCGGTCTGATGATCCTGGGCCTGGCGGCAGGAAAGATCGGATATCTTTTTCAGTCTCTTGAAAAACTGAAAGAATGTCTTCCGGTTGACGGAAGTTACATCACTACCTTGTTAAAAATGATCGGAATTACCTATATCGGACAATTTTCATCTGGTATATGTAAAGATGCCGGGTATGCTTCCACAGGGGCACAGATCGATCTGTTTTGCAGATTGTCTGTGATGGTTCTGAGTATGCCGGTACTGCTGGCACTTCTGGATACGATACAGGGATTTCTTGTATGAAAAAAAAAGAAACAGATCAGAAGAGGGGATCAGAAGAAAAAAGAAGAGCGAAGGTCTGGTGGAAAGCCAGGATCGTGGTCCTGGTAATGATATGCACGGGATTGATACAGTGGCCGGAGCGGATGGATACTGGTGTAAATGGTGTTTGTGTTTTTGCACAGCCGGTATCAGGAGAAACAACAGAAGCGGATGCGGTCCGACAGGCAGACTCAGAAGGTTCTGCATCCATAGACAATTCCCAGGAAAAACAGCTCACAGATCAGCTGGAACTTACAGATCTGCAGTCCATGGTGGATGAAATGCTTGGTGAGAACAGCTTTTCTGTTACAGAAGCTTTCCACAGGTTATTGTCCGGTGAAGAAGTGCTTTCGGAGGAGAGTGTGCGGGAATTTCTGCACAGTCTCCTTTTTTCCAGCCTTGAAAAAGAAAAAAGCCTGATCGTAAAACTGCTGCTTCTTCTCTTATTCGCGGCAGTTTTTTCCGGATTTGCAGGTGCTTTTGACAACGGACAGATCGGTGAGATCAGTTTTTATGTTGTGTATCTTCTTGTTTTTACTTTGCTGATGAACAGCTTTTCCGGCTTAAGTGCATCACTGCTTTCCATACTGCGGTGGATCACGGAATTTATGAAAGAGCTGTCGCCGGTGTACTTTATGGCAGTGGCTGCTGCATCCGGAGCATCTACGGCTGCTGTTTTTTATCAGGGAGTACTTCTTCTGGTGTGGCTGTTTCAGTGGATACTGGAAAGTGTTTTGCTTCCTGGAGTCAGCTTGTATATACTTCTTAAGTTTGTGAATCATCTTTCCAGGGAAGAGATGCTGGGAAAGATGGCAGAACTGATCGAAACTTTGATTTCCTGGGGCCTTCGGACGCTGCTGGGGGTTGTTGCAGGACTGCAGGTAGTGCGGGGACTGGTGACTCCAGTGATGGATTCTCTGAAAAGAAGTGCCATCGGAAAAACTGCCGGTACGCTTCCGGGGGTAGGTAATGCGGTCAATGCAGTGACAGAACTGGTGCTTACGACAGCAGTTCTTGTAAGAAACAGTCTGGGTGTGGTGTTTCTTCTTGTATTTCTGGTGGTCGGAGCCGGCCCCGTGATCCGCTACGGACTGCTGTCTCTTGTATACAGGTTTCTGGCGGCAGTGGCACAGCCGGTGTCTGATAAACGGCTTGTGGAAGTATTCAGTACCATGGGAGAAGGGTGCGCTCTTCTGATGCGGATCCTGTTTACAGCAGAAGTTTTATGTATGTTGACATTTCTGATATTGATGGCAGGGGGAATCTGATCATGCGGCAGGAAATCTATCAGTGGATGAAAGATCTGGCTTTTTTTCATGTGCTTACTACGGCGATCCTGCATATTCTGCCGGATAAACGGTATGAACAGTATGTCCGTCTGTTTATGGGCCTTCTCCTGATACTTCTTATCTGCACGCCTGTTTTTGCTGTTGTAGGAAAAAGTCAGGAACTTCTGGAGGGATTCCGGAAAAATTACAGCCAGGAAGAACAGGAGCGGATGGAAGCGGAAGCGCAGGGGATCCGGGAAACCTTTCTGAAGGAAGCTTACGAAAGTGAGCTGAAAAAACAGGTGGAGGAGATCTTAAATGAACAGAAGATTTTTTGTGGGGAAATTGAAGTGGATATGGAGAAAAATCTCCGGGTGATCATAAGGTTTTCTGAGAAGATCACGGAAAAGCAGAAGGAGGCGGTACAAGATGGGTGTGAAAGGATCTGCGGACTCGGAAAAGATCAGTATCAGATCCTGGATCCTGGCGATGGGGTGGAAGGAGTGGGGAATAGTACTTCTTCTGGGGATACTTCTGCTGGTGGCAGGGCTTCCGGTAACCCAGAAAAGCAGTAAGAATGCGAATACCCAGGTGTCTGAAAAAACAAGACTGGAGAGCCGCCTGGAGGAACTGCTTTCCAACGTGGAAGGAGTCGGAGAGGTGGAAGTGATCATTATGACCGGAGATGAAGGAAATACGGATGGTTTTTCCATAAGCAGCAAAAATGAAGTGACCGGCGTGCTGGTGGCTGCCCAGGGGGCGGGCAGCGCAGTGACAGTTCAGAATATTCAGCAGGCAATTATGGCATTATTTCAGATTGACGCCCATAAAATTAGAGTAATGAAAATGAAATGAGGAGAGTAGAAGTGAAAAAGATCATGAAGAAAAACCAGGTAATCATCACCTCGCTGGCCATTTTGATCGCGGTGGCCGGGTATCTGAATTTCGCAGATGTGGATCTGGGATTTAAAGATAAGGAGGCAAGCACCGACAGCAGCAGTATCCTGGACGATGTGAATTATGACCTGACCGATGAAACAGCCCTTCTGGATGAGAACGGGGCAGATGGCACAACCCAGTCGGAGGTGATGGATACCGCATCTCCGGGCGAAGCCGTACTTACCGGTGCGTCGGATTTTGCGGCGCAGGCGAAAATCAGCAGAGAACAGGTGCGCTCTCAGAACAAGGCGGACCTGCAGGCGATCATCAGCAATAAGGATATCAGCGATGAAGAAAAACAGAATGCCATCAATACCATGGTTTCCATGACAGATCTTACAGAAAAAGAGTCGGCAGCAGAACTTCTTCTGGAAGCGAAGGGCTTTGAGAATGTGATCGTAAATCTGACGGGAGAAACTGCGGATGTGGTAGTGCCGGATGCGGATCTTGAAGATGTAAAACGTGCACAGATCGAGGATATTGTAAAACGGAAAACCGGTGTGGCAGCAGAGAGTATTGTGATCACGCCTCTGAGCCAGAGTAAAGAAGCGGCAGATGATAATACATCAGATGCCCCGGATACAGCAGCGGACGCAGCAGGTGCGGAAAATGCCACAGACACAAAAGATACAGCGGGGAGTGAGGGCAATGAAGCGCAGGATACCGCTGCATCAGCAGAAAGTGATCCTGCAGATTCAGGATCAGAGGACAAAGAGACAGCAGCAGGTGCTCAGAATGATCCTACCATTGATACAGAGGGAATTTACGACTGAATTGCCTTGACAGCAAAGCCTTGTCTATACTAGAATAGGTAAGGTTATAGTAAAATAGAGATATCAGAGAATATACAGGAGGCTCACGTGTCGAAGTATACGAAAGAAATAGAAAAAAGAAGAACTTTTGCCATCATCTCCCATCCGGATGCCGGTAAAACAACATTGACAGAAAAATTTCTGCTGTATGGAGGGGCCATCAATCTGGCCGGAAGCGTAAAAGGTAAGGCTACGGCCCGCCATGCAGTATCAGACTGGATGGAGATCGAGAAGGAGCGAGGTATTTCCGTCACCTCTTCCGTACTTCAGTTCCATTATGACGGATATTGTATCAACATTCTGGATACACCGGGACATCAGGATTTCTCCGAGGATACTTACCGTACACTGATGGCAGCGGATTCCGCAGTCATGGTCATCGATGGTTCCAAAGGTGTTGAGGCACAGACACGTAAACTTTTTAAAGTCTGTGTTATGAGACACATCCCGATCTTTACTTTTATCAATAAGATGGACCGAGATGCAAATGATACGTTTGATCTTCTGGATGAGATCGAAAAAGAGCTTGGTATTGCTACTTGTCCGATCAACTGGCCGATTGGTTCCGGTAAGAAATTCCGAGGAGTTTTTGACCGTAATACAAAGAAGATCCTTACCTTCTCCGATACACAAAAAGGTACCAAGGAAGGTGTGATCGAAGAGATCGATATTGATGATCCGCATGCAGATGAGATCATGGATCCGGAGCAGAAAGAGCAGCTGATGGAAGAAATTGAGCTTCTGGATGGCGCAAGTGCGGAGTTTTCCCAGGAAGAAGTCAGCAAAGGACAGCTGACACCGGTATTTTTCGGTTCCGCTCTTACTAACTTCGGTGTGGAGACATTCCTGGAGCATTTCCTGAAGATGACCACCTCTCCGCTTCCGAGAACTGCTGACTGCGGACCGATAGATCCGATGAGCGATGATTTTTCAGCCTTTGTATTTAAGATCCAGGCAAATATGAACAAGGCTCACAGAGACCGTATCGCATTTATGAGGATCTGTTCCGGCAAGTTTGACGCGACCAAGGAAGTTTATCATGTTCAGGGTGACAAGAAAATGCGCCTTCTTCAGCCGCAGCAGATGATGGCGGAATCCCGCCATGTTGTGGACGAGGCTTATGCAGGTGATATCATCGGTGTCTTTGATCCGGGTATCTTTTCCATTGGAGATACGATCTGTACGCCTGGAAAGAAATTTGCTTTTGAAGGAATCCCGACTTTCGCACCGGAGCATTTTGCACGTGTACGTCAGATCGATACCATGAAGAGAAAACAGTTTGTAAAAGGTATCAACCAGATCGCTCAGGAAGGTGCAATCCAGATATTCCAGGAGTTTAATACCGGTATGGAAGAGATCATCGTGGGCGTTGTAGGTGTCCTTCAGTTTGATGTCCTGAAATATCGTCTGGAGAATGAGTATAATGTAGATATCCGCCTTGAAACACTTCCATATGAGCATATCCGCTGGATCGCCAACAAGGAAGCTGTGAAAGTAGACAAGATCGTGGGAACTTCAGATATGAAGAAAGTCACAGATCTTAAGGGAAATCCGCTGCTTCTCTTTGTCAATGCATGGAGCGTTGGTATGGTTGAGGACAGAAACCCGGATCTGGTACTGACAGAATTCAGTAAATAAGCCCTTTTATTTCATAACATTTTTTGGTATAATAGTATAAAATTACGAACAAAAATATTATATCCGTAGGAGGGTTTCCCATGGCAGAAAAAAGAACAACATATAAGATACAGGATCTGGGCGGAATCGGTGAAGTCCACATTGCAGATGAGGTTGTTGCGATCGTTGCAGGACTTGCGGCAACAGACGTGGATGGAGTTGCTTCCATGGCAGGAAATATCACCAATGAGCTGGTAAGTAAACTTGGAAAGAAGAACCTGTCCAAGGGTGTGAGAGTAACCATTCTGGAAGGCGTCGTTACCGTGGATCTGTCACTGAATATCGAGTATGGCAGAAACATTCTTGAGACAAGCAAGAAGGTTCAGGAGAAAGTGAAATCCGCTATCGAGAATATGACAGGACTTGAGGTTGCAGATGTAAATATTCATATTGCCAGCGTGGATATGGAGAACGAAAAAGGAAAGTAAACCTTTCCTTTTTTCCGTCTTAGGAGGAAATTATGAGAAGAAGAGAACAGAGAGAACATGTATTTAAACTTATGTTTATGACAGAGTTTAATTCAGAAGAAGAGATGACAGAACAGCTCTCTCTTTATTTTGAGGGTCTTGGAGAACTTTCAGAGCAGGACCAGGAATATATGAAGAAAAAGTATGCACATGTGAAGGAGCATCTGGAAGAGATCGATGCACAGCTGAACAGTGCGAGCCGTGGCTGGAAGACCAAACGTATGAGCCGTGTGGATCTCGCGGCACTTCGTCTGGCAGTATATGAGATGGAATATGATGAGGATGTACCGACAGGAGTAGCGATCAATGAAGCGGTAGAACTTGCCAAGAGATTTGGCGGAGATGCTTCCGGTTCTTTTGTAAACGGAGTCCTTGGAAAGATCGCATCCGAAAAGGAAGAGAAGAAAAACGAGGAGGAGACTGCTGACACAGAAGAGAAAGCAGCAGAAACCCCAGAAGAGAACGCATGAGAAACGTCTATTCTGTCGGCCAGGTAAACCATTATGTCAAGAATATGTTTACTCAGGATTACTTTCTCCGTAAAGTCTATGTAAAGGGAGAAGTATCCAATTGTAAATATCATACCAGCGGGCATATCTATTTTTCCCTGAAGGATGAAACAGGTACATTAAGCTGTGTGATGTTTGCGGGGCATCGTCGTGGCCTTGCTTTTCGCATGAAGGACGGAGATAAGGTAGTTGTAGGTGGTGCTGTAGACGTATATGAGAGAGACGGGCGTTATCAGCTCTATGCGAAAGAAATCACACTGGAGGGCGCCGGTGCTCTCTATGAGCGGTATCTGGCACTGAAACAGGAGCTTGAGGATATGGGAATGTTTGCCCAGGAATATAAGCAGCCTATTCCTCATTTTATCCATACTCTTGGCGTGGTGACAGCACCTACCGGTGCGGCAGTACAGGATATCCGCAATATTGCAGGCAGAAGGAATCCGTATCTGCAGGTGATCCTCTACCCGGCACTTGTGCAGGGAGAAGGAGCGGCACAGAGTATTGTGAAGGGAATCCGGATGCTGGATGAAGCAGGGGTGGACGTGATCATCGTTGGCCGTGGAGGTGGCTCTATTGAAGATCTCTGGGCTTTTAACGAGGAGAGCGTGGCCCGTGCTATTTTTGAGTGCAGAACACCTGTGATTTCGGCAGTGGGACATGAGACGGATTTTACCATTGCGGATTTTGTGGCAGACTTACGGGCACCTACACCATCAGCTGCAGCAGAGCTGGCAGTAGATGATTTTCGCAGTGTCCTGGAGAATTTCCGTATGTACGGAGATCGTCTGCAGCGTGCCATGAACAGTAAGACAGCTCTTTTTTCTGCAAGACTTAAGTCCTATGAGACCAGATTTCAGTATCTGAGTCCGGAGTCCATGCTGCGGGAAAAACGCCAGTATGCATCAGATATGGAGGAACGTCTGCGTTCTTTCATGGAACAGAAGCTTACAGAGAAAAGACATGAACTGGCAATATGGATCCAGCGTTTTGAAGGGCTTTCCCCATTAAGAAAGTTAAATGGAGGATATGCCTTCGTGTCCGACGAAGGAGGACATGCAGTGACAGAGATCAGCCAGATAAAAAAGGGTGACAGGATTTCCATTGCAGTAACCGACGGAGTTATAGAAGCAGTTGCGGATCGCATCAGGAAGGAAGAGCGATAATGGCAGAGACAGAAGAAAAGAAAGAAGAGAGATCCATAGAAGAAACTTTTGGGGAGCTTGATCAGCTTGCCCGGAAGCTTGAGGATAAAGATACCCCTCTGGAAGAGTCTTTCCGTCTCTACAGACAGGGAATGGAGCTTCTTAAGGATCTGAACGGAAGACTGGACACTGTAGAAAAAAAGATGCTTCAGATGAATGAGGATGGGACATTTCGTGAATTTTAATGAAGAACTGAAAAAAAGAACAGAAGAAGCGGAACGCGTGATCCGGAAATATCTTCCGGAAGAATCCGGTTTTGCGAAAACCATGGCAGAGGCCATGAATTACAGTATGACGGCAGGCGGAAAGAGACTTCGCCCGATCCTGATCCGGGAAACCTATCGTCTGTTTGGAGGAGAGGGTGTGCTCTGTGAGCCCTTTATGGCGGCGATGGAGATGATCCATACACATTCGCTGATCCACGATGATCTTCCGGCATTGGATAATGATGATTATCGGAGGGGAAGGCTGACTACACATAAGGTATATGGAGAGGCCATGGGCGTTTTAAGCGGCGTGGCACTTTTAAACAGAGCCTATGAGGTGATGATTTCCGCTTTCGACCTGACTGAAGATAAAGAACGTGTGATAGCTGCCATGCGGATCATGGCAGATAAGACAGGCATTAACGGTATGCTTGGAGGACAGAGTGTGGATGTGGAGAATGACGGCAAACCTCTGGAACGTGAGATGCTGGATTATATTTACAAGAACAAGACCTCCGCACTGATCGAGGCTTCTATGATGACCGGCGCCGTGCTGGCAGGGGCATCGGAGGAAGAACTTGAAGTTGTGGAGCAGGCTGCAGAGAACATCGGGCTGGCTTTTCAGATCCAGGATGATATCCTTGATGTGACCAGTACCCAGGAGGAACTGGGAAAACCGATCCACAGTGATGAGAAGAACAATAAGGTTACCTATGTAAGCCTCATGGGAGCCCCGGCAGCAGCCGGCAAGGTTAAAGAACTTTCTGAACATGCGGTAGAGCTTTTAAACAGTCTTGACAGGAAGAACGAATTTCTGGATCTTCTTGTGGAAAGTCTTATCAGCCGCAGGAAATAGAAGGAATAAAGGAAGGTTACGAATGATTCTGGAAAAAATTAAAAAGCCAAATGATATTCATAAAGTTTCATTGGAGGATTTTCCGCGCCTTGCCGAGGAAATCAGGAGCTTTTTGATCCAGAGTGTAAGTGAGACAGGCGGCCATCTGGCATCCAATCTGGGTGTGGTGGAGCTGACCCTTGCTCTGCATAATGTGCTTGATTTTCCACAGGATAAACTGATCTGGGATGTGGGACATCAGGCTTATACGCATAAGATTCTTACAGGCAGGAAAGATGGCTTTAAGGATCTTCGTAAAGAGGGAGGCTTAAGTGGCTTCCCGAAGAGAAATGAAAGTGACTGTGATTCTTTTGATACCGGACACAGTTCCAATTCCATTTCCGCAGGACTTGGTTATGTCCGTGCCAGAGATCTGCGGGGAGAGAAACACCATGTGGTTTCTGTCATCGGAGATGGTGCGCTTACCGGCGGAATGGCATATGAAGCATTAAACAATGCAGCTGAGCTGAAGACGAATTTTATTATCATCATCAATGATAACAACATGTCCATTTCCAAGAATGTAGGAGGAATGTCCACCTATTTAAGTGCCCTGCGTACAGCGGAGACTTACACGGGAATGAAAATCGGCGTGACAAAAACGCTCAAAAAAATTCCACATGTTGGAACTGCCGTGGTGGATACGGTCCGCAAAACCAAGAGCAGTATTAAGCAGCTGATCATTCCCGGAATGCTTTTTGAAAATATGGGTCTGACTTATCTTGGACCGGTAGACGGCCATAATATGCGTCAGATGATGAAGCTTTTTAATGAGGCAAAAAGAGTGGAGGGACCGGTGGTTGTCCATGTCCTTACGGAAAAGGGCAGAGGTTATGGACCGGCATCTTCCCATCCGGAGCGTTTTCATGGAACCGGTCCTTTTGAGATCAAAAGCGGCAGACCTCTTGCAGAAAAAACAGCGCCCACATATACGGACTGTTTTTCCAGCGCAATATGTTCTGTGGCAGAGAAGAACCGGAAAGTAGTTGCCATTACGGCTGCCATGCCCGATGGGACCGGACTGAACCGGTTCCGGAAGAAATTCCCGGAGCGTTTTTTTGACGTGGGGATTGCGGAAGAGCATGCGGTAACCTTTGCGGCAGGGCTGGCTCTTGGAGGAATGATCCCGGTTTTTGCGGTCTATTCTTCGTTTTTGCAGAGAGGAATCGATCAGATCCTCCACGATGTATGCATGCAGAACCTTCATGTGATCTTTGCTATTGACAGGGCAGGCTTTGTGGGGGCGGACGGAGAAACACATCATGGATGCTTTGACCTTTCCTATCTGTCTATGATTCCCAATATGACTGTTATGGCTCCCAAGAATGGGAAAGAACTAGAAGAGATGCTGAAATTTGCAGTAGAAGAGCTGGATGGTCCCTGTGCGATCCGTTATCCGAAGGGAACGGCATGTACAGATATGGAAGAGCATGATGAACCACTTAAGAGGGGCAGAAGCGAAGTGATCACTCCGGGCAGTGAGATCGCTGTTCTCGGTGTCGGAAGTATGGTTTCTGTCTGTCAGAAAGTCTGTAGGGAGATAAGAGATCACGGAATCGCAAGATCTACATTTGTCAATGTACGTTTTGTAAAGCCGCTGGATACCAGCCTTCTTGACCGGCTTTCACAGAACCACAGTCTTTTGGTCACTGTGGAGGAGAATGTAAAAAGCGGTGGATTCGGAGAACATGTATCTGCTTATATGGAGGCCTGTCATCCGGAAGTTAGAGTGCTTCCTCTGGCAATACCGGATCACTTTATTGAACACGGAACTGTGGACAGTCAGCGGATGAAAACTGGTTTGAATGTACAGGCAGTCCTGGATGCTGTAGAACAGAGCTGGGAAGATATTGGGAATAACAGAAAATAAAAGAGACAGCCTTTGCAGGGAAAAGGACTTGCAGGGCATTTTACAGCCCGGCACATAAAGAGCCGGGCTGTTGGAGGATAACATGAAAAAAAGACTGGATATCATGATGGTGGAACAGGGACTTGCACCGTCAAGGGAAAAAGCAAAAGCTTATATCATGGCCGGGGAAGTATATGTCAATGGTCAGAAAGAGGACAAGGCAGGTTCTATGTTTGCGGAAACTGCCAAGCTGGAGGTAAGAGGAAAAACCCTTCCCTATGTCAGCAGAGGCGGACTGAAACTGGAGAAGGCCATGAAAAATTTCGGTGTAACGCTGAAAGATAAAGTATGTATGGATGTAGGAGCATCTACAGGTGGATTCACAGACTGTATGCTTCAGAACGGAGCGGTTAAAGTTTATTCTATTGATGTGGGATACGGCCAGCTGGACTGGAAACTCCGAAATGATCCAAGAGTTGTATGTATGGAAAAGACAAACATCCGTTATGTAGTACCGGAAGATCTGGAAGGACCGGCAGCATTTTCTTCGATAGATGTTTCTTTTATTTCCCTGACAAAAGTTCTTCTTCCTGTAAGAAATCTTCTCACAGAAGATGGAGAGATCGTATGTCTTATCAAACCGCAGTTTGAGGCAGGCAGAGAAAAAGTTGGAAAGAAAGGTGTTGTCCGTGATCCGAAAGTTCATGAGGAAGTCATTGAGAAAGTCAGAGATTATGCCATGAGTATTTCCATGGAACCCTGTCATCTTTCCTTTTCCCCGATCAAGGGACCGGAGGGAAATATTGAATACCTCCTTCATCTGAAAAAACATCCGGAAGGAACAGAAGTTCCCATGAGTCTTGACATATCCGTAGAGGATGTGGTAAAGGAAGCACACGGCCAGCTGGACTGATGTTTGGAAAGGACTGAAGCAATATGGACAGATTTTATATAATTCCAAACAGTGCCAAGGATCCGGAACTGACATTTTCCAATATGATCATCGACTATCTGGAAGAACACGGCGCCAGGTGCCATGTGCAGAAGATCACCGAAAAAATGGAAGGACCATACCATTATACAGATCCGGACGGGATTCCCGAGGATACACAGTGCATTATCGTACTGGGCGGAGACGGGACACTTCTGCAGGCTGCAAGGGACGTGGTACATCTGGATATCCCTCTTCTCGGAATCAATCTGGGTACTTTGGGATTTCTTGCAGAGGTGGATAAAAATTCCGTATATCCGGCACTGGACAGACTTCTGACAGATGATTATGAGCTGGAAGAGCGGATGATGCTGGAGGGGAAGATCTATCGGGGAGATGAACTTGTCGGAAAGGATATTGCCTTAAACGACATTGTGATCGGAAGAGAAGGACATCTCCGTGTGATCCGTTTTAAGAATTATGTCAATGATTCATATATGAATTCCTACAATGCGGATGGAATCATCATCTCCACGCCAACCGGTTCCACCGGCTACAGCCTGTCGGCAGGAGGACCTGTGGTTTCCCCGAGTGCCAGTATGATGATCATGACACCTATTGCGCCTCATACTATGAATACCCGAAGTATCATTCTTTCCGGGGAAGAGGCAGTTACTGTGGAGATCGGCGAGGGAAGACATAATACCATTGAGAAAGCGGTGGCATCTTTTGACGGGGATACCCAGATATCCATGGTCACCGGTGACAGGATCGTCATCCGGAAAGCCACAGTCAGGACAAAGATCCTCAAGCTGAACCATCTGAGTTTTGTGGAGGTTCTGAGACAGAAAATGAGCAACAGCTGATGCAGGAGGTTCAATTTTGAAAGTAGCAAGACATGAAAAAATTATCGAACTGATCCGTCAGTACGAGATTGATACACAGGAAGAACTTGCGGCAAGACTGAATGAGGCCGGTTTCAAGGTTACACAGGCTACCGTATCCAGAGACATCCGTGCTCTGAAGATGACAAAAGTTGCAGGCAGCAATGGAAAATCCAGATATGCAATTCTGGAAGAACACACACCGGATGTGTTAAGTGACAAATATTCCAGAGTCCTGAAAGACGCAGTGATCTCCATGAATATCGGACAGAATATCGTAGTGATAAAAACGATTCCGGGAATGGCAATGGCTGCGGCTGCGGCTCTTGATGCAATGAAATGGCCGGAGATCCTGGGATGTATTGCCGGAGATGACACTATCATGTGTGTGGTAAAAACTTCCGAACAGGCACCTGGAGTAGTACAGAAGCTTGGCGGGATCTTATCCCGTGGAAAATAAAATGACAGAATATGCAAACGCTTTATACCAGAAAGGAAACCAATGTTAGTACATCTGCATGTAAAAAATCTTGCACTGATAGAGGAAACAGAGGTGGAATTCGGACCGGGATTAAATATCCTGACCGGTGAGACCGGAGCCGGAAAATCCATCCTGTTAGGATCCATACAGCTCATCCTGGGCGGAAAAACTTCCAGAAGCATGATCCGCGAAAATGCTTCTTATGCTTTGGTAGAGCTGTTATTTCAGGTTGAAAATACGAAAGCCAGAGAGTCCCTTGCGGCGCTTGACATCTATCCGGAGGACGGACAGGTTCTGATGTCCCGTAAGATCATGGATGGCAGAAGTATCAACAAGATCAACGGAGAGACAAGCACAGTCAGCCAGATGAAAGCAGCAGCAGCCTGCCTTCTGGACATTCACGGGCAGCATGAACATCAGTCCCTTCTTTACGGGGATCGCCAGCTGTCGATTCTGGACGTATACGGAAAAGAACGGATCCTTCCAGCCAGGGAGAAAGTCCGGGAAGCTTACCGGGAGTATCGGGCCTGCATGGATCAGCTGAAAGCGCTGGATATGGATGAGGAACAGCGTAACAGGGAAAAGGCCTTTCTGGAATTTGAGATCAATGAGATTGAAGAAGCAGCTCTTATTCCGGGCGAGGACGAAACGCTGGAAGACCGATACCGGAAATTGAGCAATGCCAGAAGGATCATGGAAACCGCACAGATGGTCCATGGGATGACCGGATATGAACAGGGCGCTGCGGACATGACCGGAAACGCTCTGAAAGAGTTTTCAAGAATTGTGGATTACGATAAGGAACTTGCGCCTTTGCAGGAAGCTCTCGGAGAAATCGATTCTCTTCTCAGCGACTTCTGCCGGGATCTGTCCTCTTATATGGACAGTCTTACTTTTGACGAAGAAACTTTTTTTGAAACAGAAAAACGTCTGGATCTGATCAACAGCCTGAAGGCAAAATACGGACAGACGATCCCGGAAATTTTGTCTTATCAGAAAGAACAGCAGGAAAAACTGGAAAAACTTCAAAAATTTGAAGAAAATTTCCAGTTTCTGAAAGAAAAACTTGTACAGTCAGAAAAGATTCTTGAAGAAGCTTCGCATGAACTTTCAGAAATCCGGAAAGAATACAGTAAACAGCTGGATGAAAAAATCATCGATGGATTGAAGGAGCTGAATTTTGCGGATGTGGATTTTTCTATCCGTTTTGACCGCAGGAAAAATTATACAGATAATGGTTATGATGCGGTAGAATATGAGATTTCCACAAACCCAGGTGAAAGCAGAAAACCGCTGGGGCAGATCGTATCCGGTGGTGAGCTTTCCAGGATCATGCTTGCCATCAAAGCGATCCTTGCAGATAAGGACCAGATCGATACGCTGATCTTCGATGAGATCGATACAGGAATCAGCGGCCGTACCGCGCAGAAAGTATCCGAAAAAATGGCAGTGATCGGACAGCACAGACAGGTGCTTTGTATCACCCATCTTCCGCAGATCGCGGCAATGGCAGATACCCATTTTGAGATTGAGAAACATGTGGAGGGAACAGAGACCATCACTCAGATCCATCCTCTTGAAGGAGAGGAATCCGTCCGAGAGCTTGCAAGACTCCTGGGCGGCGCAGAGATCACGCCGGCTGTTCTTGGAAATGCGAGAGAAATGAAGGAATTGGCACAGCAACAAAAAAATACAAGACTGAAATAAATCATACGTTACATACTAAGAGAGGACGGCCGAAAGGTCAGTCCTCTTTTTTAACCGAATGTGGATTGCGAATAGCCCCTTGTTAAAAAAATACAAAGGATGTGACGTATGATGAACAGAAAAAGGAAGTACCGCTATCTGATCCTGGCATTTCTTGCTCTGGATCTGATGCTGATGGGATGGCTGGGCTATCGGCTTCTGGATCGGAAGATTCCGGATCAGATCCTGGTAGATCATGAGAACAGCCGGGAGGTGGCAGGCCTTCTTGAGCGCCCTTTTGTCAGTTTTGATGATGCCATTACAGTCTCGGGGAAAGACAGCTATACTTTGCACTGCAGAGTTTTTGGAGTGATTCCTTTTAAGGATGTGAAAGTAAAACATACAACTGCAAAAGAAGTATACGTAAGCGGAGACGCAGTGGGCATCTATATGCAGACCAAAGGTGTCCTGATCATTGACACAGGTGAGATCCTCTCAGAAAGTGGTGAGACGGAAGAACCTGCCCGGGACATTGTAAAGCCGGGAGATTATATTGTGGCTTTTGATCAGAACAGGATCCAGTGCAAGCAGGATCTTATGGAGGATCTGGCTGCTCTTGACGGAGATTCTGTGATGTTGAAAGTCCGCAGGGGAAAAGAGACGATTCCTCTGTCTCTGACTCCGGTAAAAGATAAAGAAGGCAAATACAAACTGGGAATCTGGGTGCGGGATGATACACAGGGAATCGGAACGTTAACCTATGTGGATGAAGATGGAAGATTCGGCGCACTTGGTCATGGGATCAGCGATGTGGACACAGGTGAACTTTTAAGTATTGCAGACGGAAATCTTTATGATGCCCAGATTCTGGGAATCCGGAAAGGAGAAAAAGGAAATCCGGGAGAACTTTCCGGGCTGATCCGATACGACGCCGATAATATCCTGGGAGAAATTTCGGAAAACAGTAAAAATGGCATTTTTGGGATCATGGATGCCTGGCGGATGAAAAATCTGGATCTGAAAAAAATCCCCATAGGCTACAAACAGGATCTGAAAACCGGACCTGCGTCCATTCTCTGCTGTACAGATGGCGAAGTAAAAGAATATGCCGCAGAGATCACCAGGATCGATATGAACCATGAGGACTCCAACAAAAGCTTCGTGATCCGGATCACAGACAAAGAACTCCTGGAAAAAACCGGCGGGATCGTTCAGGGAATGTCCGGAAGCCCGGTGCTCCAGAATGGAAAACTCTTTGGTGCCGTGACTCATGTATTTGTGCAGGATTCTACCGGAGGGTATGGGATTTTTATAGAAAATATGACAGGTAATGCATAATCGGAAACTTTGGAAAGAGGCACAGAAAAACACGGAAAAATCCAGGAAAAGTGCCTCTTTTTTATATGGAAAAAAATGCCGGATACAGAAGGAAACGTCAGTATTTTAGTGAATTTTGTGATATAAAAGAGAAAAAATGTCGAAAAATATCGTACGAAAGTGAGGTAAAATAACTACTTTTATCTTGATTTTACCATAGGATTTCCACTATAATAATTTTGCCGCCAGCAAGGGGAAAGCGCAGGCAGCTAACAGTGTCGGTTACTGCCGTGGTGACAGGGGGTATGTCTGGAAACCCAAGGAGAGAGAAGTTAGGAGGGTCCTCATGGACAAATTAAATGTTGCAATTGCTGATGATAACGCGAAAATGACAGACATGCTCGGTCAGATGATCGAAGAAGATAAAGACCTTGAACTGGTCGGAAAAGCACACAACGGAGAAGAAATCTGTAACATAATCAAAGATAAGGAGCCGGATGTTGTGATTCTCGACATCATTATGCCGAAGATGGACGGCCTTTCCGTTATGGAGAAATTTTCCCATGACGCAAATGTCAAAAAAGTTCCAGTGTTTATCGTATTATCCGCAGTTGGACAGGAAAGGATTACAGAGGATGCATTCAGTCTTGGAGCAGACTACTATGTGTTGAAGCCTTTTGACAACACCACACTTTTAAACCGGATCAAACATATCCGGAAAATCGGGGAAAGAAGAGTGCGGGAGATTCCAAGGCCAGGTATCACAGAAACCAAAAAACCTCAGCCGGAGAGGAATCTGGAAACCGATGTGACGAATATCATTCATGAGATCGGAGTTCCGGCACATATCAAGGGATATCAATATTTAAGGGATGCGATCATCCTGTCTGTCAATGACATGGAAATGCTCAATTCCATCACCAAAGTTTTATATCCAACCATTGCGAAACGCCATCAGACAACGCCAAGCAGGGTGGAGCGGGCGATACGCCATGCGATCGAGGTGGCATGGAGCCGCGGAAAGATGGATACCATCGATGAATTGTTTGGATATACCGTAAGCACCGGAAAAGGGAAACCCACGAATTCAGAATTCATAGCACTGATTGCCGATAAAATCAGACTGGAATATAAAAATCGGTCTTTAAATTAGAGGAATTTTGGAGTATAATCATAAATAAAAACGGGTGTACCCAGGGAGGGGAATACAGATGAAAAAAATTCTGTTTGCTACATCAGAAGCAGTACCTTTTATCAAAACAGGAGGACTTGCTGATGTTGCCGGCTCACTGCCTAAGTGCTTTGACAAAAAATATTTTGATATCCGCGTGATCTTACCGAAATATGCCTGCATGAAACAGGAATGGAAAGATAAAATGGAGTATGTGACCCATTTTTATATGGATCTTGGATTCAAGAACTGCTATGTGGGAATCATGCAGATGCAGTATGATGGGATCCAGTTCTACTTCATTGACAATGAATATTATTTCAGCGGTCCGAAACCATATGACAGCGCACCGTGGGATCTTGAGAAATTTGCTTTCTTTTCCAAAGCTGTGTTATCAGTTCTTCCGGTGATCGGATTCAGACCGGATATCATTCACTGTCATGACTGGCAGACAGGACTTGTTCCGGTTTACCTTCATGATTCTTTCCAGCAGAATGAATTCTTCCGTGGAATCAAGACTGTTATGACAATACATAACCTGAAATTCCAGGGTGTATGGGATGTTAAGACTGTTAAGGATATTACAGGGCTTTCTGATTACTATTTTGCACCGGATAAACTGGAGGCGTATAAGGATGCCAACTTCCTGAAGGGCGGTATAGTATTTGCAGATGCGATCACCACAGTAAGTAATACTTACGCAGAGGAGATCAAAACACCATTCTACGGTGAAAAGCTGGATGGTCTTCTCAATGCAAGGGCCAACAGCCTGCGAGGTATTGTAAATGGTATTGATTACAATGAATTCAATCCGGAGACAGATCCAAACATCACCAGAAACTACAATGCGAAGAATTTCCGCAAGGAAAAGATCAAGAATAAGATCCAGCTTCAGAAAGATCTCGGACTTGAGCAGGATCCAAAGGCCATGATGATCGGTATCGTATCCCGCCTGACAGATCAGAAAGGATTCGATCTGATCGCTTACATCATGGATGAGCTTTGCCAGGATGCGGTTCAGATCGTTGTCCTCGGTACCGGTGAAGAACGCTATGAGAATATGTTCCGTCACTTTGACTGGAAATATCACGGCAAGGTATCTGCACAGATTTACTATGATGAGGCAATGTCTCACAGAATTTATGCAGCATCTGACGCATTCCTGATGCCGTCACTGTTTGAGCCATGTGGCTTAAGTCAGCTGATGAGCCTTCGTTATGGAACTCTTCCGATCGTCAGAGAAACCGGCGGTCTGAAGGATACGGTTATTCCATACAATGAATTCGAGGGAACAGGAACAGGATTTTCCTTCGTGAATTACAATGCACATGAAATGCTTGCTACGATCCGTTATGCAGAGAGTGTATATTATGATAAGAAGCGTGAATGGAATAAACTGGTAGATCGTGCAATGGCAGCAGATTTCTCCTGGAATAATTCCGCACGTCAGTATGAAGAGATGTATAACTGGCTGATTGGTGAGTAAGAATTTTTTGAAACAAATTCAAAGTAATAAGAGAGCACAGACGACAGGTAATATGTCGTTTGTGCTTTTTTAGTGAGGAGAATATGTTAGAAGATGTTTGCTGAAAAGATACAGTTTCTTGTCTGTTAAATTTAAATTAAATTAAAATGAGAAAAAATAAAAATGTTAATGATAAATAACTCATAAATTAATGTTATTTATATAAAACTTATCAGATTAATCAGTTATTGTCAAACAACTTGAAGTGTGTTACATTTATACTAGTGGATAATACAGACAGCTGTATTACCATATAAATTGTACTTATGATGAGGTGACGATATGACACTGGACAAATTAAAGACTGGAGAATGTGGCAGAATTATCAGTGTTCGTGGCGAGGGGGAGCTGAGACATCATCTTCTGGACATGGGGCTTACACCAGGGACAGAGGTGTCCCTTCGTAAAACCGCTCCTATGGGAGATCCGGTACAGCTTGTGCTGCGTGGATATGAGCTGACATTGCGGCTGGCAGAAGCTGCAAAGATTGAGATCGTTGGGATCGAATCGATGACAGAAACGAAGAAAGAGAGCGAACGGCATCAGCCAATTGCCCATCCTGGCGTTGGAGAGCTTGGAAAGGCCCGTGATTACCGTAAGAACCGGATTGGGGACACGATCCCCAAGGGAGAACCGATCACGTTTGCCCTGGCAGGTAATCAGAACTGTGGAAAGACAACACTTTTTAATCAGCTGACTGGTTCCAATCAGCATGTTGGAAACTTTCCAGGTGTAACTGTTGACAAGAAAGAAGGCAGTATCCGGAGACATCCGGAGGCGACAGTGACGGATCTTCCCGGAATTTATTCACTTTCTCCGTATTCCAGCGAGGAGATCGTAACAAGGGATTTTCTGCTGAATGAGAAACCTACAGGAATCATTAATATAGTAGATGCTTCCAATATTGAAAGAAATCTTTATCTTACCATGCAGCTGATGGAACTCGGAATTCCAATGGTGCTGGCGTTAAATATGATGGATGAGGTAAGGGCAAATGGAGGCTCTGTCCGGATCAATGAGTTGGAGGAGATCCTGGGTATACCGGTTGTTCCAATCTCAGCAGTAAAGAATGAGGGAATCGATGAGCTGATCGATCATGCGATTCATGTTGCAAGATATAGAGAAGCACCGGGAAGAATTGATTTCTGTACGGACAATCAGTCACCGAAGGATCCGGTAGGTGCGCTTCACAGATGTATCCATGCAACCGTTCATCTGATCGAACCCTATGCAAAAAAAGCAGGACTCCCTGTGCGTTTTGCAGCTACAAAGATCGTGGAGAAAGATCCGCTCATCGAAGAACGTCTGGCTTTGCCTGAAGGGGAAAAAAAGGTCCTTGGTGAGCTGGTACATGTCATGGAAAAAGATGGGGGCCTGGACCGTGAGGCAGCGCTTGCGAACATGCGCTTTGATTTTATTGAAAAGCTCTGTGAAAAAACTGTGGTAAAACCGGCAGAAAGCCGGGAACATAAACGAAGTGTAGCCATAGATCGTATCCTCACCGGAAAATATACAGCGATTCCCTGTTTCGTGGGAATTATGGCTTTTGTATTTGTGATGACGTTTAATTATCTGGGAGCCTGGCTTTCGGATGGAATGACCATGGCTGTGGACTGGGTAATTGCTCTTATCGGCAAGGGACTGGCAGCAGCAGGTGTCAGCTCAGTACTGCAGTCCCTGGTTGTAGATGGAATTTTAAGTGGTATCGGAAGTGTAATTGGATTTCTTCCCACCATTGTTACTTTGTTTTTTTTCCTGTCAATTCTGGAAGATACCGGATATATGGCCAGGGTGGCTTTTGTTATGGACAAACTTCTTCGAAAGATCGGACTTTCCGGAAGAAGTTTTGTGCCGATGCTGATCGGATTTGGATGTTCCGTACCTGCTATTATGGCAACAAGAACACTGTCCAGTGAACGTGACCGGAAGATGACGATTTTGCTGACTCCTTTTATGAGCTGCAGTGCCAAGCTTCCAATTTACGGACTTCTTACCAGTGCTTTTTTCCCGAAACAGTGGAGAGGCGTTGTGATGATCAGTCTTTATTTTGCAGGTATCCTTTGTGGTATTCTGTATGCGCTGATCCTGAAGAAAACCAAATATAAAGGTGAGCCGGTACCATTTGTCATGGAGCTCCCAAACTATCGTCTTCCCTCTGCAAAAAGCGTGGGACAGCTGATCTGGGAGAAAGCAAAGGGTTTCATTCAGAAAGCATTTACCATTATTTTTGCGGCAACGCTGATCGTATGGTTCCTGCAGAACTTTGATGCAGGCCTGCATCTGGTTTCCAGTGCAGATCAGAGCCTTCTGGCAAAGATCGGAAGTATTGTGGCACCACTTTTTGCCCCACTGGGCTTTGGTGACTGGAGAGTATCCACAGCATTGATTACCGGCTTTATGGCAAAAGAGAGTGTTGTGTCAACGCTGACAGTTCTTCTGGGCGGAAAGACGGCATTGCTTCAGACTTTGTTTACTCCGTTTACTGCTTATGTATTTTTGATCTTTACTTTGCTCTATACACCTTGTGTTGCAGCTATTGCAACTGTGCGGAGAGAGATGGGAACCGTAAGGGCCGCAGCAGGTATTGCACTGATGCAGTGTGCCACTGCATGGATCGTTGCATTTGTTGTACATGGTGTGGGAATGATGCTTGGATTATAGAAAAAATATTTTATATATGGCTTTTCACATACTGCAGAAAACATTCTGCGGAAGATGTGAGAGCCATATTTTTTTTATGGGCAACTCCAACGGATAATTTTTCCAGTCCGTTAATCGGGACTGCAGCAAGAGAAGGCTGACGGAAAAGCTGAAAGCTGCTTTCTGTAAGAAGACTGATTCCTTCACCAATTTCCACTGCGCTGACGATGGATTCTGCACGGGCAGTACGCAGGATCTGAGGATGGATCCCTGCATCATGAAAACTTTGCATGCAGAAACGGTAAATGGAAGTGTGTGGGGGCATCAGGATAAAAATTTCCCTTTTCAGTTCAGTAAGAGAGACCGTTTTTTTGGACGCAGAAGGATGATTTTTGGGAAGTACGGCAACCAACCGGTCTTCTGTGAGAACGTGAAAAGTATAAAGTTTCAGATCCAGCATGTGCTTCCGTACAAAAATCAGATCGAAAAGATTTTTTTCGAGGCCGGAGAGAAGATCCTGATCTTCCACCTCCTTCAGAGAGAAAGAAAGCTCCGGATGTGCGGCACAGAAACTGTGGATCACAGAAGTGAGATGGTACTGGGAGAGAAAAGGAAGGGTTCCGATATGAAGGGTCTGGGATTCACAGTCCTTAAAATGGGACACTGATTCCATGGAACGATGATACTGTCTGGAAATCTTAAGTGCTTCTTTATAAAAAAATTCCCCTGCAGGAGTAAGCACAGCAGTCCGTTTACTACGATCCCATAAGGTGAGGTCCAGTTCTTTTTCCAGTTTCATGATCTGTTTGGAAAGAGAGGACTGGGAGATATGCATGGTTTCCGCTGCATCAAAAAAAGTCCGGGACTGGACCGTGCAGATAAAATAGTCGATCTGTTCGAGAGTCATGATAACACCTGCCTTTCATAGGATATTGATTTTTAACCGAATCATTCCATATTGGAAACAATTATACCATAGAAAGAATTGATTGACCACGTGAAAAAGAGATAAAATAACATCAGGAAATAAAGAGAATGCAGGAGGTTTTTATGGCAGAGAAAGTAAGAGATTTAAGAAGTGCCCTGGCACTTCTGGAACGGATGCCGGATCAGCTGATCGAAACAGATGTGGAAGTAGATCCGATGGCAGAGCTTGCAGGTGTATACCGTTATGTAGGAGCCGGTGGAACAGTAAAGCGTCCTACAAAAGAGGGACCGGCCATGATCTTTAATCATGTGAAAGGACATCCGGATGCAAAAGTAGCCATCGGTCTTCTCGCAAGCAGGAAAAGAGTTGCTGCTTTACTTGATACCCAGCCGGAAAATCTTGGAAAGATGCTTTGTAAAAGTGTGGAGAATCCTGTTCCACCGATAGATTTTGAAGGGGATGCACCGTGTCAGCAGGTGATCCATAAAGCAACAGATCCGGATTTTGATCTGTACAAGCTGGTTCCGGCACCGACCAATACACCGGATGATGCTGGACCGTACATTACACTTGGTATGTGTTATGCCACACATCCGGATACTGGTGTACATGATGTGACGATTCACCGTCTCTGTATTCAGGGAAAAGATGAGCTTTCGATTTTCTTTACACCTGGGGCCAGACATATCGGAGCAATGGCGGAGCGTGCTGAGGAACTGGGACAGAAGCTTCCGATCTCTATCAGTATCGGAGTTGATCCCGCCATTGAGATCGGTTCCTGCTTTGAGCCGCCTACAACACCGCTGGGATATGATGAGCTTTCTGTGGCAGGGGCTTTGCGTGGAGAACCGGTGGAGCTTTGTAAATGTGTGACGGTAAATGAGCGTGCTATTGCAAATGCGGAATATGTGATCGAGGGAGAAGTGATCCCTGGAGTACGTGTAAAGGAAGATCAGAACAGCAATACCGGCTATGCGATGCCGGAGTTTCCGGGATATACTGGTCCTGCAAGTGACCAGTGCTGGCTGATCAAGGTAACTGCGGTAACGCATCGGGAGAAACCGATCATGCAGACCTGTATCGGACCAAGTGAAGAACATGTTTCCATGGCAGGAATTCCTACAGAGGCTAGTATCTATGGAATGGTGGAGAAGGCGATGCCGGGAAGACTTCAGAATGTATATTGCAGCAGTGCCGGCGGTGGAAAATATATGGCTGTTCTTCAGTTTAAGAAACTTTCTCCAAGTGATGAGGGCAGACAGCGTCAGGCTGCACTTCTTGCCTTTTCCGCGTTCAGTGAGCTGAAAAATGTATTCCTCGTAGATGAAGATGTGGACTGCTTTGACATGAATGATGTTCTCTGGGCAATGAACACAAGGTTCCAGGGGGATGTGGATGTGATCACCATTCCGGGTGTTCGATGCCATCCGCTGGATCCGTCCAATGATCCGGCATTTTCTCCAAGTATCCGGGATCATGGAATTGCATGCAAAACGATTTTTGACTGTACGGTACCTTATGATCTGAAAGATCATTTCCACAGAGCGCGTTTTATGGAACTGGATCCGGAGAAATGGCTGAAAAAATGAAAAAGAGAATTGTAGTCGGTGCGACAGGTGCAAGTGGCCTGCCGCTCCTTGTAAAATGTCTGGAGATTATCCGGGAGGATCCGGATTTTGAGTCTTATCTGATCATGAGTTCCAGTGCAGAACTGACTCTTCGGCAGGAGACGGAACTGGAAGTGAATGATGTGAAACGACTGGCTGATCATGTATGTGCACCGGAGGAAATTGGGGCAAAACCGGCCAGTGGTTCTTTTAAAACAGAGGGAATGCTGATCGTACCCTGCAGCATGAAGACGATTGCGGGTATCCACAGCGGCTATGCGGATAATCTGATCCTGCGTGCGGCAGATGTGACGATCAAGGAGCAGAGAACGCTGGTGCTGGCTGCCAGGGAAACGCCGTTAAGCGGGATCCATCTCCGGAATCTTTATGAGCTTTCCATGCTCCCGGGGGTGCGGATCATTCCGCCGATGATGACGTTTTATCATAAGCCGGAAAGTATTGATGATATGGTATATCATATTGCGGCGAAGCTTCTGGAGCCGTTTGGGATTGAAGCGAAGGAGTATCGTAGATGGAATGGATTGTGACGGAATGTATGGTGGCTGCGGGATGTCAGTTGGAGGTCAGTGCTGCATTGATCGGTGAGGATGTGCTTCTTTGCCTGCAGGGCGGGGAGCGACCGCATCTGGGGTGTGTGGTGCAGACGGAACCGAGGGTGTCTCTGTCAGGGGATGGTTCGGTGAGTGCGACTTCTTCGGTTTTGAATTTTCCGGGGCATAAGGATGAGGTGATCTGCAGATGGATGGCGGAGAAAGTTTCCGGAGAATTGAACAGGAGAGTTATTTGTACCGGGGGATTTCATAAAGATGGGATTTCGGCGGAGGAGATCCGGGAGGTGCAGGAGAGTGTTGGACGTTTGACAGAGTGTGTGATAAGAAGATTGCAGGTGTAGTTTGCGGGTTCGGTCTGGTGTACCGGGGAGGGAGTCGGGCGGAAGGTGTTGGTGCTGAACGGACGCCCGGGAGCCAGATACTGTCTCCCAGGCTGGCATTTCAAACCGGAAGGGACGGAGACGAACGTGAACGTTCTGTCCTGTTGAATTGACTGGAAATTTCATCCAATGAAAACACAGCAGGAGAGCGCAGCTTGATCTGCGCTCTCCTGCGTCCGTTTGTCAGTAAAAGTCAATACTCCACATCCACTCAATATTCTATTTATTATTCTCAAATATATCCTCACGGGTAATATTCTTAGCCCATTTTCCACTAAGATACCTCTTAATAACCCAAGGCCACTTCACAAATTCATCCGTACAGAGCAGAAAATACACCCACATAACCGGTAGCTTCAGTACAAATGCGGCGAAGAATCCAAGTGGTACTGCATATACCCACATATCAATGGTATCACAGATCAGGCCAAACTTCGTATCACCGCCTGCACGGAATACACCGGCGATCAGGGTTGTATTTACTGCAGTTCCCATAATGTAATAACAGTTGATCAGAAGCATATACTTCAGATAATGCATAGCCGTAGGAGTCAGGGAAGCAAACTTCATGATAAAAGGCGTAATAGCAAGAACGATCAGGCCGCCAAAAGCACCGGCGATCACTGTAAGTTTCAAAGTTTTGGAAGCATAATGCTTGGAACGCTCCAGATCTCCCTGGCCCATCACATTTCCAAGAAGGATACCACCTGCGCTTGCAATACCAAAACAGAAAACTGTACCAATATTACGGACAACCACAACCAGAGAATTGGCAGCAACTGCATCTGTGCCAAGATGCCCGAGGATCACCGAATACATGGAAAAACCAACACTCCAGGAAATATCATTGCCAAGAGCCGGCAGGGAAAGCCGTACAAAATCGCTGAACAGCAGCTTATTTTTAATAAACATATACCGAAGATCCAGCCGTACATTTTTACTGAAGGCGGAAACGATAAAACATGCGATCAGCTCCACGGTTCTGGAAAGCGCGGTAGCAATGGCAACACCAGTGGCTCCAAGTTTTGGAGCTCCGAAAAGGCCGAAGATAAATGTTGCGTTCAAAAGGATATTCAGCCCGAAAGCCAGCATATTCATGGCCATGCTGACAGTCACCCGCCCGATACTTCGAAGGACAGCCAGATAAACCTCCGTCATACCCCAGCAGATATAGGTGATACCCATAATGCGGATATAAGAAGAACCTATGGCCAGAAGTTCCGGGTCATTGGTGAACAGTTTCATCATCATCTGCGGCATGGTAAACGCAACCAGAGCCACAAGAATAGAGATGATCATGGAAAAACGAAGTGCAATTCCCTCAATGATCTGAATGGCTTTGTAATCCCCTTTTCCGTAATACTGGGCACAAAGCAGGGTAGCACCTGTACCAAGACCGTAGTATACCATGAACAGGACATTGGAATAATTTGCTGCCAGGGAAACTGCGGAGATGGATGACTGACCTACAAAGTTCAGCATGATAACGTCAGCAGAATTGACCGCTGCACTGAGCAGGTTCTGAATGATGATAGGGATGACAAGCTTAACGATCTGTGGATAAAAGTCATCCCGCTGCGAAAGTTGATTTTTCATTTCCTCCTCCAAAAAATATACGATCACAGCACCACGGAAATTAAAAATCCACAGGAACTGTAACTGTGTCGGCTTTTGTAAAAGAATAGTAAAAGTAGACATAGTTGCACAATAACACAGTTTACAGACAGTGTCAATCGGTAAACTGTAAAATTGTTTAAACAACTTATGGGAAAATGACGAAACAGTTATTTGGTGTAGAGTTATGTGGTAAAGGCGAATTGCGAATATCCGTTTGACGATGATGACAGAATGCAATAAGAAGAATATTTCATTGATTTTTATGCAAAAAATGTATAAAAAATCATATCAGCGGTTGTTGAGATCTTTAATCCGTGATACACTGAACGCAGACGGCTGTAAAGAGACTATGCTCAGAAATATGCGTCAGAACAGGATGCGAAGTCTGCTTTACAAAAGATATTTTTCAGAGAAAGAGGAGTAAAAAATATGCCAGTTTTTGATTTCAGCGCAGCACCGGCAGACGAAAATAAGACAAAGAGCCAGTGCACATATACAACATTTCGTTCCAATGAGACAAAAGCCACACCGGAGAAACCAGTGCTGATCCTGGATAACAGCAAAAGAGAATGGAAGCATCATTCCTGTGGATATTTTTCCAACCCTGCAAAGCAGACGGCATTTGAGTTCAAGGAAGAGGACGGTGTTTTTCCAGCAGATATTCTGAAGATTGATTCCCGTTTTACAAGTCTGATCAGATGGCTTGGAGAAAATCATATCAACATCCGCCTTTCCGGACAGAATACGGAAGAAGGATATGCTGTTTACAAAATCCGGGAGATCGCTTTTGGCGGTGGCACCAAGCTTTCTGCAGAAGATGGATTTCTTCAGTTTATGATCGAGCGTCTGTTTGCAAGCAGTGCACCTGCAGAAGTAAATGAGGACGATGAGGAGGAAGAAGACGGTGATGACATGAAGCTCACCAGCATTCAGAGTATCACCGACTTTATGACCTGTGCCGGAAAGACCATGCCGGATAATATCCGTCTCTGGGCGAGAAGAAACCTGGCAGTTGCCCGCTCCCATGAGGTTTCCCAGGAGGAAAGACGTCATGCTCAGAGAGCACTTTCCATCATGATGAACATTCAGTGGAAACATAATTACTTTGAGTCTATTGATCCCAAGGAAGCACGTCGTATCCTGGATGAGGAACTTTATGGAATGGAACGTGTAAAACAGAGGATTATTGAGACGATCATCCAGATCAACCGTACCCATACACTTCCTGCTTACGGACTGCTTCTGGTAGGACCGGCGGGTACCGGTAAATCTCAGATCGCCTATGCAGTTGCAAGGATCCTGAAAATGCCGTGGACAACTCTGGATATGAGTTCCATTAACGATCCGGAACAGCTGACCGGAAGTTCCCGTGTCTACGCAAATGCCAAGCCAGGAATCATCATGGAGGCTTTTTCCATGGCAGGAGAATCCAATCTGGTATTTATTATCAACGAGCTTGACAAGGCTGCATCAGGGAAAGGCAACGGAAATCCGGCAGATGTGCTTCTGACACTTCTGGATAATCTTGGTTTCACAGATAACTACATGGAATGTATGGTTCCGACCGTTGGTGTCTATCCGATTGCCACAGCCAATGACAAGGCACAGATCAGTGCTCCTCTGATGTCCCGTTTTGCAGTGATCGACATTCCGGATTACACACCGGAGGAAAAGAAGATCATCTTCTCCAGATTTGCACTTCCAAAAGTTCTGAAACGTATGAGCCTGAAGCCGGAAGAATGTATTGTAACCGATGAGGCGCTGGATGCAGTGATCAAGAAATTTGAGGACACTACAGGAATCCGTGATCTGGAGCAGGCGGCAGAGCATATCGCGGCCAATGCGCTGTATCAGATCGAGGTGGATCATGTGAAAGCCGTGACCTTTACCCCGGAGATGGTACAGGAGCTTCTGGACTGACGCAGGGATTTATTTTAGAATGATAAGAATGCTTCCGGAAAAATTTTCGGAAGCATTTTTTTACAAAATCAAGTAAGTCTCTTGTGGGAGTGCGAAAAGAGATAAGCAGTGGGTGGGGACTTGCCTGGAAATTATAAAAATAATCAAATCAGGGATTGCCTGAGAACACGTAAATGTGTATAATGAAATAAAAACATGTGCACGTGAACACGGAAAGTACAGGGGATATTTTGGAGGGTAAAATATGGCAGTGACGTTACAGCAGATTGCGGAAGCAGCAGGAGTTTCCAGAGGAACCGTGGACCGGGCCCTGAATAACAGAGGCCGCATCCGTCCGGAAGTAGAGGAAAAGATCAAGAAGATTGCCAGGGAGATGGGGTATCAGCCCAGCCGCGCAGGTCGTGCTCTTGCCATGGCGAAGCGAAAAATCCGCATCGGCGTGATCCTTCAGTATATGACAACTCCTTTTATGCAGCAGGTTTTGAAGGGAGTTCTGGAAGCAAAGGAAGAAGTGGAGAGCTTTGGCGGAACGGTAAAGATTTATGAGATTGATGGCGTAGAACCGGAAAAAGTAATGGCTGCAATGGAAGAACTCCGGGAAGATGGATTCAATGGAATTGCGCTGACACCGTCGGAAGATCAGCTTCTGAAAGCCAGAATCAATCAGTATCAGGAAGAGTATGGAATTCCGGTAGTTACTTTTAATGCGGATCTGGAAGATACGAAAAGATTATGTTTTGTAGGACAGGATACGTTTCAGGCCGGCCGTACGGCGGCGGGCCTGATGGGAGAGATGACAGGAGGAAACGGACAGGTTGCCATTATTTCCGGACAGGTTGCAAATCCTGGACTGATCAGCAGACAGAAGGGATTCACAACAGAGATCAAGGAGAGCTTTCCGGGAATTGAAGTTGTGGATATCCGGTATTCTTACGATGATGAGTGGGTGGCATCCAAGATCGTGGAAGAGCTTCTGGAGCTTTATCCGGACCTTACCGGTATTTATATTACCGGCCATGGAGTAAAAGGTGTCTGCCAGACTCTGCAGAAACTTGGAAAAGATAAAACCATGCATGTGATCGCCAACGATTTTCTGGAAGAAAATCTGAAATGGCTGAAAGAGGGTACCATTAATTTCCTTATCGGCCAGGATGCCGCTGTACAGGGGCATTCCCCGGTGACCATTCTTTTTCAGCTACTATTTGACAGTAAGAAGCCGGAGAAAGAATTCCAATATACAGATATCGTGATCCGTACCAGATATAACATGGGCTGAAGACAGTCTGTGGTTTGAAAAAAGTTTAGCTGAATCAGGGAAATATCCTGCGGATCGCGAATATCCCCTTGATAATGTTTGGAGATTAATATGAATTATAAAAATGTAAAAATTGCAGAAGGTGCCAGGATCGCAAAACAGTCGGTGATCCTGGGTGATGTGACGATCGGTCGTGACAGCTGTGTGCTGTATTATGCAGTGATCCGTGGAGATGATGCTCCTGTAGTGATTGGAGAGGAGACGAATATCCAGGAGAACTGTACGATTCATGTCAGCCATAACATGCCGGTCCATATCGGAAATAATGTTACTGTAGGACATAATGCAGTAATCCACGGCTGTACCATCGGAGACCGGACACTGATCGGAATGGGGGCAGTGATCCTGGATGGTGCAAAGATTGGAAACGACTGCATCATAGGAGCCGGAAGCCTTGTGACCAAGAATACAGTAATCCCGGATGGTTCTCTGGTAATGGGAAGTCCGGCCAGAATCAAACGTAATCTTACCTGGGAAGAAAAACTTGGGATTGTGGAAAACAGCAAAGAATATCTTGCAGTGTCTGAAGAGATGAAAGAGCAGGATGTATTATTATGAAAGTAATTGCTTTGCGATTGCGTTCCGATCATAAATGAACAGCTCCGACTGCTTTGTAATATCAGAAGCAGTCGGAGCTGTAATTTTGTTATATAAAATAATCATATTTGTGTGTTTTTACTTATCGATCACTTCTACAGGTGTGTCATCCCGTGCATCCAGATCATTGATATATTTTTGGGTCTCTTTTATGATCACATTGGAAAGAAGTAATACTGCGATCAGGTTCGGAATGGCCATCAGGGCATTCAGGATATCGGCTACGGTCCATACCAGATTCAGAGAAATAACAGGAGCAATGGCGGCTACCGCAATGTACAGAACACGATATGGAATAAGGCCTTTTTTGCCGGAAAAATACTCGACACACCGTTCCCCGTAATATGCCCATCCAAGGACGGTAGAGTATGCGAAGGAAATGATACCTACCACCAGGATCACGGGACCCAAACCTGGGATCTGCTGAAAAGCAAGGGTGGTAAGGACACCGCCATCTGTGATATTTCCCATATCGATAGATGGGTTTTTCATAATACTGGTAACGAGAACAAGACCGGTCATCAGACACACTACAACGGTATCCCAGAAGGTACCGGTGCTGGAAACAAGAGCCTGACGTACCGGATTTCTTGTCTGAGCAGCAGCGGCAGCGATAGGAGCAGAACCCATACCGGATTCATTGGAAAAAAGTCCTCTTGCGATTCCATACTGCATGGCCATCATGATACCACGTCCTACAAGACCACCGGCAGCAGCCCCTGGTGTAAATGCAAGCTTGCAGATGGTTTTTACAGCGGGGATAATAAAGTCAAAATTGATCCCAAGGATGATGATGCAGCCGATCACATAGAAAAATGGCATAAACGGAACAAGACGTTCACATACCGTTGCAATGGATTTAATCCCACCGAAAATAACAAGAGCAGTAAGAACCGCTACTGCGATACCGATCACTGCAGGTGGGATATGGAGGTTTTCATTGCATACCGTTGCAATGGCATTGACCTGTGTGGCACATCCGATTCCAAAGGAAGCAAAACCGCCGAAGAATGCAAAGATCAGACCAAGCCAGCGCATATTCAGTCCACGCTCCAGAGCATACATGGCACCACCCTGCATACGGCCGTCTTTGGTTTTGACACGGTATTTTACGGCAATGAGAGATTCGCTGTATTTGGTGGCGATTCCGAAAACACCGGTAAGCCAGCACCAGAGAACTGCGCCGGGACCGCCAAGAGCAATGGCGGTTCCCACACCGATGATATTTCCGGTTCCAATGGTAGAAGCAAGTGCTGTGGTCAGAGCACCAAACTGGCTGACTTCACCTTCTGCGTCGGGATCCTTGGTAACAGACAGGCGGATGGCAGTACCGATCTTTCGCTGGATCACACCGGTACGGATGGTCATAAAAATATGAGTACCCAGAAGCAAAATGATCATCCACCAGCCCCACACCAGACTGTCGATCTGGTTTATCACATTTCCGATTGCATTCATCATAGAAATCTCCTCCCTTTCTCAAAGCGGATTCTGCAATATTCAAAAAAGATCTCCGATGCTCTAAGGTCGGCAGGTATGAAAAAGATACCTTATGCTGTGATGGAGAAAGTGATCATCGGAAGACTGCAGAAATAACACAAGGGCGTGCAGACATATGAAAATATGTGCTGTACGCCCTTGTACGTTACGCTCTTTTGTTGTAATGATTATGTTGATTATACAGGAATTTTTAGAATGATGCAACAAAAAAAGATAATTTACAGTATTTTATGCCAGCATATAAATTGCGATGCAGACAGAGAAAACGGCTACAAATATTTTCAGCCCCTGAACCGGAACTTTTCCTGCAAACCGGCTTCCAAGCCATACGCCAATTCCGTGAGTCAGAACGATCAGCACCAGAAGTCCCAGGATTTCTGTCCAGGTAATTCTGGAAAGATAGCCGATACATGCAGGAATGGCAATAAACACAGAATCAAAAAGTGCCACACCGACGGCAATCCTTGCGGACACTCCGCATGCTACCAGAAGAGGCATCACAAGTACCGGGCCGCCTGCACCGGAGAGAGAACAGATCGCTCCGGTTGTGATTCCGAGGAAAATCAGGAATCCCATATGGTCTGCAATAGATTTTGGATGGGAAGGATTAGAAGATGCTGAATTTTTTCCATCGGAAATAACTTTCTTTGCAGAGACAGAATCCGCTTTCCGTTTTTCATTCCACATCCGGATCAGAATGGAAGCACCGGAAAACAGTACCACCAGATAAAGGATGGTTTTTGCTGTGGATTTCTCGATCATGGACTGGAGGAACACACCGGCAATGGCTCCGATGAGGCTGCCGATACCAAGTTTCAGGGACATCCGTACCTCCAGATTTCCGGCTTTGTAATAATTGAAAGAACCAATGATGCCGGACACCAGAAACGCAAGAAAACTGAGTGCCAGCGCATAGGTCACATCAAAGCCCAGTCCGCCGGTATACAGCATGGGAAGCAGAAAACCGGCAATTCCACAGATTCCGATGCATCCGCCGACTGCCATATTTGCGGCTGCGATGATCGCGAGAGTCAGGATGGTTAAAGAACTCATTCAGACACCTCCCCGGAAGTAAAATATTTTTCTGCCTGCCAAAGGATCTTTTCTTCATCCAGGGTCAGGACCTGGCGGTTTCGCATCAGAAGCTTTCCGTTTACAATGCTGTCAGACACATCATTTCCGCAGACACATTCCAGAAGTGTATTTACCGGATTGTTTGTGGCAAGAAGATGAGGCTGGCGCCAGTTGATGGAGATCAGATCTGCTTTGAACCCTTCTTTTAATACACCGGATTTTTCTTCGCCGAGAAGGTGTGTACCGTTTTCGGAGGCCATTTTCAGGATGGTTTTTGCAGGCATTACAGCGGGATCAGCATTTTTTGCTCCCCAGAAAGCATTCATAACAGAGCGGAAGATCTTCATTTCATTCCAGAGACTTAGGCCTCCGTGGGCGGCTCCGTCAGTGCCGAGGCCGGTGCAGACTCCCTGCTCCAGAAGAGAAGGAGTATCCGGTACACCTTTTCCGCAGTTGCTGAAAGGACAATGAACAACTTTTACCTGATTTTCTGCAAGAAGAGAACGCTCGTGGGCGGACAATATGATGCTGTGTGCAGAAAGAAAATTTTCATTCAGGACTCCAAGGGAATCCAGATATTCCACAGGGCGCATCTGGTATTTTTCCAGAGTATAATTCACTTCCCCTGCGTATTCGTTCATATGAGCCTGGAAAAAAGTATTCCGCTCTGTGGCTCGCCCGGCAGTGGCTTTGATAAGTGCAGGGGAACAGTTCATCAGTGCCCGTAAAGAATAGAATACCTTCAGATTACCCTTTCCATGAAATTCATCAAAAAGCCGGTCTTCCGATGCAAGAACTTCCACTGTGGTCTGGCGGATGGAATCCGGAAAATTTCCCTGATCCATGGAAGAATGGGAAAGTGCGCCACGAAGACCGGAAGTCAGATAAATTCTGGCAGCTTCTTCCATAAAATAGCTTCCGGCGTCCACAAAACCGGTCGTTCCGTTTTTGATCATCTCAAGGGCTGCAAGGCTGGCACTGAGGCGCATTTTTTCCGGAGTCAGAGTGCTCTCAAAAGGCAGCATGATCCTGGTCCAGATCATAGGAAGTTCATCCAGAACCGCACCTTTGAGAAGCTGCTGTCCGGTATGCATATGGCCATCCACAAGACCTGGCATCCACAGGAGATCTTTCCCGTCGATGATTTTTGTGACTGTAAGACCGGAAGGTTCTTTTTCAGTGATGGAAAGAATGATTCCGTTCTGAATGGCGATGAAAATATTGCGCCGGATCTGGAAGTTTTCATCCAGGATGGAAGTGTTGCGGATTAAGATATCACAAGTTGTTTTTTCGTTCATGTTTACCTCTCAGATTAAAGCTGATTTTTGAAATCTTTGTTTTGGGTGACAGGAAAAAACAGCCGGTCAGTGAAAATACACCAGCCGGCTTGAAGACAGTTACAAGAAAGTTCATCACGCTGTTTCGTGTTTTTGTGATCTCACAGGGGACATACCTGATCTGGTCAGATCTGTTAGATCACATGCGTCATGGAAAGAATAATCTGGGCGATGATGGCAGAACAGGTAAAAGTTCCGATCATGACCAGAGCCGCGATGAGAAGCATTTTCCATCCCTGTTTTGCAAATTCTTTCAGCTGGTCGCTGATGGAGATTCCGGCATAAGCGCCAACCATAGTCAGCGGTGCGGTGAAATTGATCTTTCCGGCAGCTTCGATCACAAATTCACGTGCCGGACATAACGGGCTTGCCACAAGAAGTCCGATAAGAGAACAGTAAGCGATCACCGGCAATTTAAAAGGTACCAGCTTACTGATCACTACGGATACAAAAGAGATCGCAAGAAGGATCAGGATGCCTGGGACAGAATCCATAAAGTTTACCTGAAATCCTACAAAGTTGGCAAGGGCGATTCCGATGCCTGCCACAAGAAACATTACAGCCCACTCAATATATCTCATTGTTATTTCTCTCCTTTTCTTCCTTTTCCAGTCAGTTTGTCATGGATGGGGCCAAGCTTGGGTTCCAGTTTTGCATAAAGCCAGTTGCACAGTGGAATACCTACAAACAGAGCCATGTAAATTCCGTCAATACCGGAAATGGTTTCACTGGCACTTGCAAGTGCACTGATCTGATCGGCCATTGCAGGGAACATTTCCGATAAGGTAGCAGTAGCTGTTGCCATCATGATACCGGCACCAACACCGGAAGCCATACCAAGAGAATATGGATGGAAGATACCGGTGGAGGCAATCACAGTTGCCATGAATCCAAAGAAGATAGTTCCAACCATTCCACCGATGATATAAATGGAAAGGCTTCCCCGGGCTTCAGCAGAATCCGGGCCGAAAACATCCTGCATCAGAGCAAGGTTTGTTTCACGGTTGATAGAATGGCAGGCGCCTACAGCCTCACGTTTCAGGCCAAGGAGCAGTGCAATCGGCAGTGATAAAAAGATGGTTCCCAGGTTTCCGAACTCCTGAAGGAGAAGTGCCGGACCTGCGGAGATCACAGTCTCAATGCTTGCACCTGCGTTAATGCCAAGCTTGGCGATAAAAGGACAGATACATACAATAACAAGTTTGGATGCAGCCTTTACCTCAGGCTTTTTGAATATCTTCAGAATCTGAGGCCCTGAAAGGATACCAAGAAAAATAGAATAAAAAATAGGAAACAAGATCAAAGTTCCTGGTCCCAGGGGAATCTTGATCTGTCCTATGGAATCAGCAATTATGATAAAGATCAGTGCGGCGAGATAGATTTTCCATTCTTTTTTCAGGCGCTCGCCAAGGCCTGAATACATAAAGTCCTGTTGCTTCATTTCTTTCCTCCCTGTGTTTAGAGACAGTTTTTCGGGGCTCCCATCTGTGATAAGCAACTGGTTGGATGCAAAAAACTGCCAGTAAAGTGTTTCGGATACCATCTGTGGAAATCCGGTGCAGAGCTTTGGACAAAGCAGATCAATATGTAAACATCTGAACTCTTCACGGTGAGGATTGTACGCTTTTGGAAAGGCAAAAAAAAGGACAAAAGGTACTTTTTTAGAAAAATTTGTAAAATTATGAGAATACCATGATATAATATGACCATTCTTATGTCAGGGGATTTAGAAAACAGGCAGAAGGAAAAAAATATCTGTTTTATGAAAAACGGCAGATGATCCCATGTAATCTGCCTGTATCAGGAGACGCGAAATGACACTGGAAGAACTGATCGAAACCTATCCGGAGGCAGAAACCTACTTTAAAAACATGCCGGAAGAATTGAAAACCCGTTACACCATCCGGAAATTTCCGCCTGGGACCATCATCCATCAGAAAGATTATCCCCTGGATTATTTCGGGATCGTATGCAGTGGAAACCACCGGGTGATCAATGAATTTGAGAATGGAAATGTATTTATGATCGAAAAAAATGAAGCAATTGATTTTATCGGCGAAGTTACCATTCTTGCGGAAAAACCGCTCACATCCGTATCCATTGAAACACTGACCGAATGTGTGGTGTTTATGATCTCCAGGGAGGATTTTGAGATGTGGATCGCCCAGGATATCCATCTTCTGCGGCTGGTAGCCCACAAGATTGCATACAAACTCTATCGCTCCTCCTATAACCGGGGTGCCAGATTATTTTATCCTCCTACATTCCTGTTTCTGGACTATATGCTGAAATTTGCTTCCACCCACAATATCGAGAAGAAGGGAGAAGTTATCCTTCGGAAAACGAGAGAAGGAATCCGGGAAGAACTGGGCATGACTGTAAAAACCATCAACCGAACCATCACAAAACTGAAAGAAGACGGCCTTATTGATACCCGAAAAGGAAAGGTTGTCATGTCCCTGGAACAGTACCGGATGGCCAGAGATAAGATTGGATATTATGTATCGTGAGAAAATGATTATGGAAAAAAATATTTTTGAGATCAACGAAATTACATGCATTGCATATGGAAAGAAAAATCCGCAATATCTTCTGCTCCAGCCGGTTAACGAACCACACTCACAGATGCTGGATCAGCAGATCCGGTTTATGACAGAGCACACGGAAAAAAGTTTTCTGCTGGTTTCGTTTCTGGTAAAAGACTGGAATCAGGATCTGTCACCCTGGTGTGCTCCGGCGGTATTTAGAAAAGAGGACTTTGGGAAAGGTGCCGGAGAGACATTGGCATTTATAGAAAAAATGCTGATACCGGAGATTGGAAGACGATATGGATTAGAAGAAAATATAAAAGATATTCCGGTGATCCTGGGAGGATATTCCCTTGCGGGACTGTTTGCCCTGTGGAGCGCTTACCAGGAAAGCTGCGCTGTCAAATTTGCGGCAGCAGCCGGAATGTCTCCGTCGGTCTGGTTTCCAGGATGGCTGGAATATATGAAAACAAAACAGATACAAACGAAAAGGGTATATCTCAGCCTGGGAGACCGTGAAGAGAGAACCCGGAATGCAGCAATGCGCCAGGTCGGGCAGAACATCCGGGAAATGGATAGCTGTTATAAAAACAGCGAGAAGATAGAGTGTGTGCTGGAATGGAATAAGGGGAATCATTTCCAGGATGTGGATGTGCGGTGCGGGAAGGGATTTTTGTGGTGTATGGGAGAAAATATTTGTAAGATCAACAATTGCAAAACAAATAGGGACAGAACAATGGTATAATTATAAAAATCGATATTGGCAATAAACATTCATTAAAAACAGGATTGGAAATAGTACGAATGGGAATGCAGGAAAAACTTCAGGAATTACGTAATGGATTTGAAACCGCATACATAGATAAAACAAGTACATCAAATCTGGCATATAAACCACAGTTTATCTCAAACGATTATAAACAGGGGAAAAAGGTGCTGTCATCAATAGAGGATGAATTGATGACATGCGATCAGTTTCAGATCAGTGTTGCATTTATTACAATGGGCGGAATTACACCCTTATTGCAGATTTTGCAGGAGCTGGAAGAGAAAGGGATAAAAGGTGAAATTCTTACAACCAATTACTTAAGTTTCAGTGAACCGGAAGCTCTGAAAACGCTGAATGCGCTTTCTAATATAACGCTGAAAATGTATGATGTAGACAAATCCGGAGAAGGATTTCATACAAAGGGATATATTTTTCGGAAAGCAGAAATCTACAGGATCATCATAGGAAGCTCCAATATAACAAAAACAGCACTTACTACAAACCGGGAATGGAATACACGAATTGTATCCACCAGCCAGGGTGAAATGTCAAAAAGTGTAGTAGATGAATTTTATGAACTTTGGAATAGTAAGTATGCACTGGATTTTGATGAGTTTTACGAAAACTATAAAAAGAGATACGAACTCATAAAAAAACAGCGAAAACTTGCCCGAAGTGAAGAAATCACATCCATAGAAAAATATCGTCTACAGCCCAATTCCATGCAGATTGGTTTTATTACAAATCTTCAGAAAATCGTGGAAGCTGGTGAAAAGAGGGCATTGTTGATCTCCGCTACAGGAACGGGAAAAACATATGCATCCGCTTTTGCCATGAGAGAACTTGGATATAAACGAGTGCTGTTTCTTGTTCACAGAGGACAGATCGCAAAGCAGGCGTTGGAATCTTATAAGAAAGTATTTGACAAAAGTGTTTCTATGGGAATGGTTACCGGGAAACATCAGGATTATAATGCGGATTATATTTTTGCAACGATCCAGACACTGAGCAAAGAAGATGTTTTGGAGAAATATGACAGGAATGCGTTTGATGCGATCGTGATCGATGAAGCACATCACAGTTCTGCAAACAGCTACAAAAAAGTAATGGAATATTTTACTCCAAAGCTATGGCTAGGTATGACTGCAACACCGGATAAACGGGACGATAATCTGGAAGGCAGAAATATCTATGAAATCTTTAATCATCAGATTGCCTATGAGATTCGTTTACAGGATGCAATGGAAGAGGATCTGTTATGTACATTTCATTATTTTGGGATTACAGATCTGAAGGTTATCTCAGACGCGGGAAAATCAGCAACAGAAAAAATGGAAAGTTTCAGATATCTGACATCGGATGAACGTGTAGAACATGTTATGAAGCAGGCGGAATATTTTGGCCATAGCGGAGAACGTGTAAAAGGTTTGATTTTTTGCAGCCGAATCGATGAAGCTAATGTGTTGTTGTGGTGATTTTGGATTTTATCGGAAATTATCGGAATAACTTTATGATCCCGATTGCATTATATGGAGACAGAAGTTACAATTCTGACACGATCCGAAAATATATGATTAGTGGAAATAATATCATACCAGGATCTTCAACGATTCATTTTGATGAAATTTCTAAAGAAAGAATATTTCATTCTATTGATAAAATCCGAGTAATAAGAGCTATTATTCGCGAGAATTATATGATGCTGAAAAATCGTTTGGGCAGAATTCCATATTTACTGGACTTTTATGAAAATGGTGAAATTGATCCACTGGTACTTATACGAGAATACAAAACATACCAGGATTTTCTTTGTATCGTAGAACCTCAAATTTACAAAGGGGTAATTTCTGAACAGGAGAAGGTAACATTAGAATATCTTTGTAAAACTGTATTAAGTGGTGTAAGACCTTATGAATTGGAAATATTAAAAGATTTATTTGAAAAAGAGAGTATCACCAAAGAAACATTTGTGGAAAAAATGAAACAGGAATATTTGATTGAAAATGAAAATGCTTGGGATAATGCGATTTATGTTCTTGAAGGACATTTTGTAAGCAATAAAGAAGAATATGAGAAATTTGCAAATATTGAAATTGTGAAAACCAATACAGACGATATGCTGGAAAGAATGTATAGTTATACGCAACGGTTAAGTCATGCAGAATTTCGTAAACAGATGAAAGATATTGTCTTGGTAGGGCTAAAGAGATATAAAAACAAATACAGCTATGCAAAGGATAGTAAATTTGTTTTATATGAAAAATATTCTCGGCGAGATGTAAGTTTTTTGATGAATTGTGAAAAAGACTTATCATCAACGATGTACGGTATGAAACGAATTGGTGAAGATGTTTTCATTTTTGTAACATATCACAAAATTGGAGCAGAAAATGAAGATAAATTATATGCAGATGGAAAGCCGGATTATGCAGACATGTTTGTTGATAATATGATTTTTAAATGGGATTCTCAGATTGGCAAAGGGCCGGAAAGTGGTTATATGAAAGATGTTGTAGAAGCAAAGAGACGGCATCTTTTTATTAAGAAAAGTGATGCAGAAACCAGTTTTTATTATATGGGGACATTCGACATTATAAATATCATCGGTGATAAGAAAAAAGACAATAACGGAAATTTAAGGGACATTACAAAAGTGACAATGAAAATGCATTATGCGGTTAGAGAAGATTTGCTCAGATATTTAGAAAGCAAAATTATAACAGGAGAAAATAAATAGTATGAAAACAATAAAAGTAGTAGCGGCAGTTATCAAAGCAGTAAATAAAAATGGTGAAGATATTATTTTTGCAACTCAGCGGGGATACGGAGAATTCAAAGACGGCTGGGAATTTCCGGGTGGAAAGATAGAAGAAGGAGAAACACCCCAGGAAGCCCTGAAACGAGAAATCATGGAAGAACTGGATACAGAAATTTCTGTTGGAGAACTGATTGATACAATAGAATATGACTATCCAACCTTTCATCTGTCCATGGACTGCTTCTGGTGTGAGGTGATAAAAGGCAATCTGGTACTGAAAGAAGCTGAAGATGCGAAATGGCTAAAGAAGAACGAGTTGGATAAAGTAGACTGGTTGCCGGCGGATGTGGAGTTGATTGGGAAGATTGGAATGGGACAGTAGATTTAATGTTAAGATGAGATAGCATATAAATTATAAAAAGAAGTTTAGAAAATATTCAGTTTTATATCAAACCCGGGAAAAAAGTTTTTGCATGTTTTGGACCATATATCCCAGGAGGAGGCCATGGACATGTTTCAATTGAATTAAAAGGGAAATTGTAAAATTTTTTGTAAAATAAAGAGGAGGGTATTCACATGAAAGTAATACTACTAAACGGAAGCAGCCACCCCAACGGAACCACAATGGCAGCAATCAAAGAAATGGAAAAAGTATTTCACGCAGAGAACGTAGAAACGGAAGTGATTCAGGTGGGCGGAAAGCCGATTGCGGATTGTCTGCAGTGTAATGTCTGTCAGAAAACAGGAAAGTGCGTGTTTAAAGATGACGGTGTGAATGATTTTGTAGAAAAGGCGAAATCTGCTGATGGTTTTGTTTTTGCAACGCCGGTGTATTTTGCACATCCCAGTGGAAGGATTTATGATTTCCTGGACCGGGCGTTTTACAGTGCAGGGGGTGATGAAGTTTATGATGTCTTTAAATTTAAACCGGGAGCAGCGGTAGCTGTTGCAAGAAGAGGCGGAACAACTGCAGCGCTGGATGGTCTGAATAAATATTTCGGAATTGCACAGATGCCGGTTGCTGGTTCTACATACTGGAACATGGTGCATGGTCTGTATGGAGAGGAAGCACCGCAGGATGAAGAAGGAATGCAGACCATGCGGAATCTTGCCAGAAATATGGTATGGATGATGAGATGTTTTGCCCTTGGAAAGAAAGAAGGGGTGCCTTATCCTGCGACAGAGACAGAAGCATGTACGAATTTTATCAGACGAGAAGATAACCAAAGATAAAAGAGTGGGGGGAGTTTTGTGATGCGACAAAACTTCCTTTCTTTCATTTATTTTCTTAATCTGTGAAAAACTGCAGGTGGATGCGGCGCGTGATATGGAACATGTTATCAATTATATGGACGATATTACAAATGAAAGGTTATGAAGATATATGATTTTGGTATATTGGTCGGAACCACAGAATAAGAAAATACATAAAAATATATGACTAAAACTTCCCACACCGATGCGGTGTGTTGAACCTTGAAAATTCAATATTTCAGCCAATAAAAAAGGCATAAATCTGTTCACTTTGGTATAATGGAGTTGACTAGAAACCATCTTTACAAAGGAGATTTATGCCATGTCCAGTATACCACAAAACCATTTCGATGAGAACGACTTAATCGACTGTGTTCAAAGATTTTTTTCCAAACATCATGTCGGCAAACTTCTTGCTAAATGCAACGGAATGAAAGAAAAAGGTGTTTCACCTGTTTCCCTGCTTCGTTACAAGCTCAGTAACATTTTTATCGGAAGAAGTATGTATATGCAGCAACGAACCGGCTCTTTTAAGGAACAGTTTTCTAAAAACACTTTCTATCGCTTCCTTAATTCTACAAAAACAAACTGGCTCCGTTTTACTTCTCTTCTTGCAGCAGATATCGTGAATAATGACATTCGTGATCTGACAAACCAAGAAAGAAAAAATGTATTCATCATTGATGACAGTCTTTTTAATCGCACAAGCTGTAAGAAAACAGAACGGGGATCAAGAGTTTTTGACCACACGGATATGCATTTCAAAAAAGGCTTCCGAGTGCTTACTTTAAGCTGGAGTGATGGAAATACATTGATTCCTGTTAACAGCTGTCTGTTGGCATCCGCAAAAGATACAAATATCATTGGCCCGGTAAAGACCTTTGATAACAGAACCCTTGCAGGCAAAAGACGCAAACTTGCTCAGACAAAAGCACCGGAAGTAATGATGACACTGTTGGATACTGCCATCAGTGCAGGACTGAAAGCGGATTATATCCTGTTTGATTCCTGGTTTTCCAACCCGGCACAGGTCACAGACATTCACTCAAGAGGTATGGATGTGATTGCCATGATCAAGAAAAGCAGCCGGATTAAATATTTGTACTGTGGTGAACAGCTGAATATCAAAGAGATCTATTCCCGGAATAAAAAACGCCGCGGCAGATCAAAGTATCTGCTTTCTGTTGATGTTATGGTAGGAAAAGAAAATCCAATTCCTGCAAAAATTGTTTGCGTAAGGAACAAAGCAAATCGCAGGGATTGGCTTGCCTTTATCTGTACAGATACTACTCTTTCCGAAGAAGAGATCATCCGTATTTATGGGAAACGCTGGCAGATCGAGGTTTTCTTCAAGACCTGTAAATCCATGCTGAACCTGATTGGAGAATGCCATAGTTTATCTTATGATGCACTGACAGCCCATGTGGCCATTGTGTTTACCAGATATATGTTACTTGCAATGGAACAGAGACAAAATGAAGATCAGCGAACTCTTGGGGAACTGTTCTTCTTCCTTGTTGATGAAATGGCAGACATTACTTTCAACAGATCACTTGGCATCCTAATGGATTCCTTAATGGCGAGCCTTCAAGAAAATTTAAAGCTCAGTGATGAACAACTGACTGCTTTTACCACTGATTTTGAAGCAAGACTGCCGGAATATCTGCGAAATGCACTCCATCCCAAGGCTGTAGCGGCATAAATTGCTATTTTGTTAGCTGAAATATTGAATTTTCAAGGTGCGAATCCCATTTTAGGTATGGGAAGTCTTAGTTATTAACAAATAAAATGGAATATTTCTATTCAGATATTCAGTTTTATATCAAATTAAGGAAAAAAGTTTTTGCATGTTTTGGACCATATATCCTAAGAAGAGGCGGAACAACTGCAGCGCTGGATGGTTTGAATAAATATTTCGGAATTGCACAGATGCCGGTTGCTGGTTCTACATACTGGAACATGGTGCATGGT
>NZ_JAAIUN010000029.1:0-45478 GCF_013317245.1 Blautia sp. MSK.20.85 | reverse complement strand
AGCTAATCCAACGCGGGTCCATCTTATACCACCGGAGTTTTTCACACCGGACCATGCGGTCCTGTGCGCTTATGCGGTATTAGCAGTCATTTCTGACTGTTATCCCCCTGTACAAGGCAGGTTACCCACGCGTTACTCACCCGTCCGCCACTAGAAACCAGCTAAATCTGCCGAAGCTTCAATAAAAGGTTTCCCGTTCGACTTGCATGTGTTAAGCACGCCGCCAGCGTTCATCCTGAGCCAGGATCAAACTCTCTGATAAAATGTTTGATTCGATCACTCAAGACAACCGTTTGGCTATCTCTCGTTTTTACTGCTTTTGGTTTGTTTAAACCGTTCTTTAAATGTAAAGAAATTTTCGAGAATCGTATGTGTTTCACTGTTTAGTTATCAAGGTTTTTCGTTCTGTCTCTCAGACAGCTCGTTTATTTTATCTCATCTCAAATCATTTGTCAAGTACTTTTTCAACTTTTTTCAAATTCTTTTTTGATGAATTTCTGTCTCGCTGACAGCTTGTTTACTTTATCATGTTTGCAAGCGTTTGTCAACAAGTTTTTTTATTTTTTTGAAAAGTTTATTTTTTTCAAAAAAATAACGGAGAAGGAGGGATTTGAACCCTCGCGCCGCGTTAGCGACCTATACCCTTAGCAGGGGCACCTCTTCGGCCTCTTGAGTACTTCTCCAGACTCCGAACTCATAATTTCTTATTAAATTGGAGTGCATTTCTTCTGTGTTTTCATCCGAAACGCAGGTTTAATTATAGCGGAAGGCGATATGCTTTGTCAACACCTTTTTTTATTTTTTTACATTAATTTTATTGTATTGTGATAGATGGGGAATAACAACGGGTATATACTGTTGTTTATTGCCTTATTGCATATGGCTACGCGGGTCGCATTGTAATGCGGGAATACGCAGGGGGAAGGCCATCTCAGAGTTCCGTAAGCCCGAAGGCCCTCCCCCTGCACCCCCACCCTCTTGGGCACGGAAAGAAGTGTTACATCTTCGATGTGTAACACAGTTGACTCTTGTCTGTATTCTTCGGTATTCAGGATGTAGCTCTTTGCCGATCCAATCTTCTGTATGCTACGATATTCAAAATGGTTCTCTTTGCCGATCTGGTTTTCTACATGCCACTCTATTTCAAAATGCTTCCCTTTGCCTATCCGGCGTTCTATATGCCACTCTATTCAAAATGCTTCCCTTCACTTATTTAATCCATATACACTATAAAAAACTCCACACAACCAGGACAGGGCGCCACAGCGCCCGCTTCCGTCCCTCTGCAGGCTTGTTTTCTCCTTTCCGGCCTGAATGCACAGCCGAGGCTCAGGATACTGGCTGGCTCTGCTTCTGCAGGAGGGGTGCGCTTCTTAGATGGCGGGAATCTGCGTTGTTTTTCAAAAGTTCGCTGTTTGAGCGAAGCGAGTTCGGACTTTTGGAAAACGGTTTTAGCAGATTTTCGGCATCTTAGAAGCCAGCCCCCGACGAAGCCGCAGACCGGACAGTATCCTGAGCCTCGGCGTCCCTTCAGCCACCAAACCGTCCAATCACCAACAACCTCCCGCAGAAGCCCACCCTCCCAGCCATCCAGCGCAGCGCTGATGGCTCAACAACCTTCAAATTCAACAAAAAAGAGACTGCACACCCATGCAGCCTCTTAATGTTATTGATACAGTTTTTCGTTAGATCATCCAGAAATTATCCGTGCAGACAATCTTCCTGTAAGTCTCAAACTTAAACCACTTATTATGAAACTCCGACTTATTATCAGCCGCCTTAAACTCCTTCAGGAACTGCTGATAATCATCATTACTGCGGATCTCCAGGGCAAAACCTCTCTCGTCCACAACAGGAAGCCCCATAAAGGCATACTTATCCAGCGGAATAATATCCAGCACCTTCTTATCACGAATAAGAACAGCTGCATTGTCCTCCAGGGATACAATATCAAAATAACCCGGATACTCGAAGCTATCACCCTCTGTAGGTACAGCATCCCCTACATGATAAGTCTTAACCTCTTTATCCGCCTTAGAAAGCAGCGCATTCTCAAGGTTAAAGTAAAACTCTTCAAAGACATAACCGCCAACCTTCACATCATCCTTCTGGAAATAAGGCTTCTCACCCTCAGTATCAACAGACTCCACAACACCACACGCAGAAGTCATATGACTCACACGATCGATCAGGATCAGCTCACCAAGAGTCTTGTTCTTCTTAAACTCATCCAGAACTACTTTGTCAGAAAGACCAATCTTACACAAAGCGATCTCATTCTTCTCAATGGTATCTGCATGAAGCTGCTCTCCAGTATTTACATCCGTCTTAAACTCAATACTCTTAACCACACCTGCGATCTTCTTGGTACCAAGCTTCACAAGATATTCCTTGCCCACTTCAAGTCTGGAATCATCCATCCAGAGAAGAGTAGCCTCGAAACCTTTTGCCACAGGAATCTCATTATTATTGGTAAGAACACAGCCACGGCTGACATCCACCTCTTTATCCAACTGAATGGTAACAGCCTGGCCTGCAACAGCCTCCTCACGGTTGTCGCTGCCCACCAGGATCGTCTTAACAGCCGCTGTCTCGTTGCTTGGAAGCGTAGTGATGGTATCGCCTACATGAACCCGGCCACTCTCGATCTGGCCCTGGAAACCACGGAATTCATGGTTTGGACGGGAAACACGCTGAACAGGCATATAAAACTCGCTGACATTCTCAGCCTCGGAAACATCCACAGTCTCAAGATGATCCAGAAGAGCTTTGCCCGTATACCATGGCATATTCGGAGACTTCTTCGTAACGTTATCACCCTCTGTAGCACTGACAGGAATGATCACAACATCCTGAAGACCCATAGTCTTTGAAAGCTCATTAATATCCTTCACGATCTCGTTAAAACGGCTCTCACTGTAATCAACAAGATCCATCTTATTAACAGCAAATACAAAATGATGGATACCCATCAGAGCGCAGATACGCGCATGACGTCTTGTCTGCACCAGAACACCCTGTTTTGCATCCACAAGAATAATGGAAAGCTGGGCAAAAGAAGCACCAACTGCCATGTTTCTTGTATACTCCTCATGACCAGGAGTATCCGCAACAATAAAACTTCTCTTATCCGTTGTAAAATAACGGTAAGCAACATCAATGGTGATACCCTGCTCACGCTCAGCCATCAGACCATCCAGAAGAAGAGAATAATCAATGGCACCACCTCTGGAACCTACCTTGCTGTCCAGAAGAAGGGCTTTTTCCTGGTCTGCATATAAAAGCTTGGAATCATAAAGAATATGGCCGATCAGTGTAGACTTTCCATCATCCACACTTCCGCAAGTGATAAATTTCAGTAATCCGCTCATCCTAGAAGTACCCCTCTCTCTTTCTTTTTTCCATGCTGGCAGCTCCGCCGTCAGAATCGATAACACGTGTAGTTCTCTCAGATTCCACAGAGCTTAAAGTCTCGTCAATGATCTCGTCCAGTGTCTCCGCGTCAGACTCGATACCACCTGTCAGAGGATAGCATCCAAGAGTACGGAAACGAACTTTTTTCATCTGCGGCTCCTCACCCGGGTTCAGACGCATTCTGTCGTCATCCACCATAATGATGTTGCCGTCTCTGTATACAACCGGACGCTCTTTTGCAAAATACAGCGGAACGATCGGGATATTTTCTCTCTTAATGTACTGCCAGATATCAGTCTCAGTCCAGTTGGAGATTGGGAAAACACGGATGCTTTCACCTTTGTTGATCTCAGTATTGTAAAGCTTCCACATCTCCGGACGCTGGTTCTTCGGATCCCAGGCCTGCTCTGCGTTACGGAAGGAGAAAATACGCTCTTTTGCACGGCTTTTCTCCTCATCACGACGGCCGCCGCCAAATGCAGCTGTGAAACCATATTTCTTAAGAGCCTGTTTCAGGGCCTGTGTTTTCATGATATCTGTATATGCGGAACCGCTGTCAAAAGGATTGATTCCCTGTTTCACACCGTCCTGGTTAATGTACTCAAGCATTTCGATCCCGAGATCTTTTGCAGTCTTGTCACGGAACTCGATCATCTCTTTAAATTTCCAGGTTGTATTTACATGAAGAAACGGGAATGGCGGTTTCTCCGGGTAAAAAGCTTTCATCGCAAGATGAAGCATTACAGAACTGTCTTTTCCTATAGAATAAAGCATTACCGGCTTTTCGCACTCTGCTGCAACTTCACGGATGATGTAAATTGCCTCCGCTTCCAGCTCATCCAAATGTGATAATCCACTCATATCTGATCTGATCCTCCTGTTTTGGCCGCCAAAACCGGCAGCACCTGTCTTCTAGTATTTATTCGAATTTCGTCGATCCACATCGATCACGGATGTGGAACCGTCTGTTTTTGTAATGATCCAGTGAAGGATATCACCTTCGCTTTTTACATTCATGATACTTCCGTTACCGCCGATATCCGCACCAAGGAAAAAGTCAATGGCACCGGCTTTACATTCCTTTACGCAGGAAACGCAGCCCCAGCAGTTTTTCGGATATTTCATCACGGCTTTTTTGTTTTCCATGACGATCAGGGTTCCCGGACATACTTCACTGCACTTTCTGCAGCCAACACATTTTTTCTGATCAATTCGTATGCTCATATGTGTCCTCCTTTACAATGTCACGGAAAATGATCTTGATCTCGCCGTTTTCCAGTTTCGAATTTACATATTTATAAAATTTCTCATCGGTTTCCGGATGATCCAGATTTTCGTTGAAAGAATGCCATCTGGTCTCTTTTCGGTTTTTCAGATGAGCAATCAGTGAACGACACACAATGAGACGCTCACGAAGTTCGTATGCAAACATCAGCTCATGCATATCTGCTGCCGCTGTTTTTTCGGCAAGAGCCTGAAGCTTAAGGATCTTTTCATCTGCAAGATCCAGCTGTTTCTCATTGAACTGATAATTGGAAGCAATTCCTCCCGCATACTCGTCCATGACTTTCTGCATGGCTTCCTCAAGCTCCTCAACGGAAAATGCCGGTGCATCTTCATTACGGAACTTTTCGTACTGAGAAAGGATTTTTTCTTCCTGAACTTTGATCTCCGCTTCTGTGGTAATATCCGCTTCTTTCAGAGATCCTGCGGAAAACTGTTTCACCATATCCAGTGCTGCAAGTTTTCCTTCTGCAAGTGCCCCTGTTACATATTTCTGGGGACATCCGCCTGCAACATCACCTGCTGCATAAAGACATTTCACAGTAGTCTCACGGCCTGTGTTTACCCAGTAGCCGCTGGCTGTATGGCCGCCTACGATATAGGGCTCTGTTCCCTGGATCTCCACATCCTGCTCACTTGGGTTTTTTCCACTTTCGATCCATTTCAGAGTCTGGCTTGGTGCCATGTTCAGATAAGCTTTCAGAAGATCTTCATCCTGCTCTTTCGTGATCCCTGTAGTCTTCAGGTAACACGGGCCATGGCCAAGCTGATTTTCCCGGACTGTTCCGTAAACTCGCTCGCTTGTGGTCAGACCGTATTTTGTCTCGTAGATCTCGCCTGCCGCATTGATCTGTTTTGCGCCGACACCCTGTGCGATGGTTCCTGTAGGAGCGATGGTGTCCTTGCAGCGAAGAGCAATAAAACGCATCTCAAAAGATGTCATCTCCGCGCCTGCCAGGATTCCCATTGCGTATCCGGCACCTGTGTTAAATGGCGGATACCACATCTTATGTCTGGAAAATCCAGGATTGTTCGGTTTATAAAGTCCAGCCGCTCCGCCGGTTGCAACAAGAACTGCTTTTGCCCGGATAACGTAAGCGGTTTCTTCCATAATAGAAAAACCAACGGCTCCGTAAACCTGACCGTCTTTTACAAGAAGGTCTGTGATATTTACATAATTCAGAACATCTACATTCTCAGCTTCATGAACTGCATCCGCAAGAAGTGGTTTGAAATTCTCGCCGTTGATCTTGATGTTACGGTTTCCTCTGGCTACATAATCGCCATTTTCATCCTTCAGGATCACAAGTCCAAGTTTTTCCATTTTTGCGGTAACTTCGTTGAAGTTCTCCGCTGCTGTAAGAAGAAGGTCCTGTCTTACGATCCCGGCGGCATCTTTTGTGGCGTAATCTACATAGTCCTGAGGCTTGCGGCCTTTTACAATGTAGGCATTGATGGCGTTGACACCAGCTGCCAGACAGCCGCTTCGCTTGATATTTGCTTTTTCTGCGATCAATACCCTGCCGGCTTTCTGTTCTGAGAGAACCAGCGCCGCATAGCAGCCTGCGGTACCTCCGCCTATGATCAGCACATCCGTTGTAATTTCTTTTGTGTTTAATCTGTTTTTCATACTCATCACTCTGTTATCTGAATCTCATGTACAGTTACATTTTTTTCTTTGTCTACGCCGAAGGCCTTCAGCACCGGGTTTTCTGCATCCATAAGGGAGAGGATCAGATATTCGATGTTCGGGTCAAAAGCAAGTCGTTTGTCTTCTTCGGAAGGCCTTGACGGAGACTCCGGATGAGAATGAAAGTTTCCGATCATCTGATATCCGTTCTGACGGATATCTTTGATCGCGCTCAGCTGTTCTTTCGGATCCATGGAAAAGTGCTCGTTACTCTCGTCGATATTTGTCAGTAAATACACCTTCTCGATGGTTTTTACATCGCCCTCAATGGTCCCGCCCAGAAGGCCGCAGGACTCATTGGGAAGTCCCTTTCTGCAATGGTCTAATATTTTTTCGTAATCTTCTTTTTTTAATTTCAGCATTATCTTCGCAGCCTCCAATGGGTTTCTATACTTATTTATACTGCCTGCACCAGCAGACACTTTTGACTTCTATATGATCAGTGTTTCAGCTCGCACACAGCCTGCTCGTAATCGATCAGCTCTGTGATGGTCGGATTGTCGCCGCATACCGGGCAGTGATGGTTCTTCGGAAGTTTTACGGTACGGAATGTCATCTTCAGCGCATCGTAGGTAAGAAGTCTTCCTGTAAGAAGGTCACCCTGTCCGATGATGTACTTGATGGCTTCCATTGCCTGAAGGCTTCCGATCACGCCGCCCATGGCTCCGATAACACCAGCCTGCTTACAGGTCGGTACGGCATCCTTTGGTGGCGGGCTCTGGAATGCACATCTGTAGCATGGTCCCTGTCCCGGAACGTAAGTCATCAGCTGTCCCTGGAAACGGATGATACCTGCATGTGAAAACGGTTTCTCAGCCATTACACAGGCATCGTTGATAAGGAATTTTGCAGGGAAGTTGTCCGTTCCATCCAGAATGAAATCGTAATCTTTGATCAGATCCATAATGTTGCTGGAATCTACAAATGTATGATATGTATTTACGGTAACGTCCGGGTTGATGGCTTTCATAGTCTCAGCCGCAGACTCTACTTTCAGTTTGCCAACATCTGCAGTTGTGTGGATGACCTGTCTCTGAAGATTTGAAAGATCTACCTCATCTGCATCTACGATTCCGATTGTTCCCACACCTGCTGCTGCAAGGTAAAGGGCTGCCGGTGATCCAAGTCCGCCGGCTCCGATGATAAGAACCTTGGCATTCAGAAGCTTTTTCTGGCCTTTTACTCCCACCTCTTTCAGGATGATGTGGCGGGAGTAACGCTCAAGCTGCTCATTTGTAAAAGCCATTATCTTGCGCCTCCTCCCATGTAGTACAGGAACTCAACAACATCACCGTCTTTTACAACTGTGTTCGGAACGTCTTCTTTGCTGATGAATTCATCGTTGATGGTTACGGTTACATACTCAGGACTTTCGATATCCTCTTTCTCAATAAGCTCTGTAAGTTTCAGTCCGTCTTCGTATTCTTTTTTATTTCCTGCAACTGTGATTGTCATTTCTCTGTTCTCCTATTCTTCAACTTTTCTTACGATCAGTGTATAAGTTCCATCTTCATTATCTTCAAGTTTCAGGATCTGATGTCCTTCTTCTTTTACGCTTCTCGGTACATTCTGTACTGGCTCGCCATCGTTCATTTTGATCGCCAGGATCTGTCCGTCGTCTAGCTCCTCAAGTGCTACTTTTGCTTTTACAAAAGTTACCGGGCAAACTACATCGGTAATATCTACTGTATCATCAATTTTAATATCAGCCATTGTATGCTCCTTTCAAAACTTCCTGAAGTTTTTCAGCGCCTACCCGGTCGATGGTAAATTTAAAACGCTCTCCCGGATTTGCATAGTCATCAAAGAACTGGATCGCTGCATCGGTCACTCTGAAAAGCTGTTCTTCAGAGGTGATCAGCGGAAGGAATTCCTGTCCCTTGCTGATGTGATTTCCAAACGTTCCGCCAAAGGAAACGATATATGCTTCGTTTACATCCCATGCATCCACCGGACAGGATTTTGCACATCTGCCACAGTAGTTACATTTCTCTGTATCGATCACCAGCTTGTCATCTTTAAAGGAAATGGCGTTTTCTCTGCAGGCCTTTTCGCAGACACCGCAGTGGATACATGCCTCCTCTTTCCAGCTGACCTCAGCCGCTCCCTTGATCCCTACATCATTCTCCTCTGCCTTCAGACAGTTGTTCTGGCATCCGGTAACACCGAATTTGAATTTATGGGGAAGCTCTCTTCCAAAATATCTCTCATTTAATTTCACCGCAATGTCATAGCTGTTGATGTTTCCGCTTGGACAGACTGCATTACCCTGGCAGGCTGTAACTGTACGGACTCTCGGTCCGCAGACACCAGGTTTGCATCCGCCTTTCGCAAGATCATCTTTTACATCATCAATATCATCTAATTTAATGAACGGGATCTCAACTCCCTGTCTGGAAGTAAGATGTACATATCCGTCACCGTATTTCTCAGCTACTTCTGCAATCTTCTTAAGGTTTTCTGCGGTAAGCGTACCGCCTACACAGGCAAGACGAAGAGAAAAATTATTTTTCTGCTTCTGTCTCATGAAACCACCTTTTTTTAATGTAGCGTAATCTACTTTTGTCATAGCGAACTCTCCATTTCTCTGCTGGTGCAGCTATCGATTTTATCTGTTACTCTCTATCGCTTGTTTGAAATCTTCTTTTAAATCTTCAATGTCTTCAATTCCCACGCTGATCCGGATCAGGTCTTCGAACACTCCGGACTGCTGTTTCTCCTCATCGGAGATGTGTGCCGCGATGGTGGATTCCGGATGGATCACCAGTGTCTTCGTATCTCCGATGTTGGAGATGATCAGCGGGATCTTCAGGGAATTGATAATGGAAAAAGCTTTCTCCTTGCTTCCGGTTCTTACGGTTACGATAGCTCCGTAACCATTCCTGAACTGCTTTTTCGCAATTTCGTGATAAGGGCTCTCTTCCAGTCCCGGATAATTTACTTCAATGTCACCACCCAGGCTCTGTAAAAATCTGGCAAGTTCCAGTGCGTTGTCACACTGTCTCTGCATTCGAAGTCCCAGGGTTTCCAGTCCCAGATTATTAAGGAAAGCATTCTGCGGAGCAAGACACGCGCCAGTGTTCCGGAAAAGTCCGTTTCGAAGTTTGGCGATGTATGCAAATGGTCCGAATTTCCGGTATGGAGCAAGTCCCGGATATCGGTCAGGGTCCCATTTCAGTCCCTTACCACAGACAAGAATGCCGCTGATCGCATCGCTGCTTCCATTGATATACTTGGAAGAAGAATGAACCACGATGTCAGCTCCAAGCTTCAGTGGCTGGATCAGATACGGGGTTGCCACCGTGTTGTCTACGATCAGCGGTACGTCATGCTTATGTGCCACTTCTGCAACTGCCTGGATATCGGTAACGTCCAGCTTGGGGTTTCCGATCGTCTCCGCAAAAACAAGTCTCGTTTTCTCTGTGATCTCTGCCTCAAAAGCTTCCGGCTTATTCTCACTTACGTACTTTACGGAGATCCCGAAAGGCTTCAGATCATCGAACAGTTCCACAGTTCCGCCGTACAGTCCGCAGGCTGCCACGATCTCGTCTCCTGCCTGCAGAATGTTCAGAAACGCATTGGTCAGCGCCGCCATTCCGGAAGCACATGCCACACTGCCGATTCCATCCTCCAGCATAGTCACTCTTTTCTCAAAGGACTCTACCGTAGGATTGTTGATCCTTGTATAGGAGAAGCCCATTTTTTTATTGTCAAAAATTTTCTCCAGGTCTTCCGCACTGTCATGTCGGAATGCGCTGCTCTGATAGATTGGAACCTGTGTGGCACCCTGCGGATATTTCTCATTGGTGCCGTGGAGCAGCCCTGTATTAAAGCCGTATTCGTTCATAGCCTCTTCCCTTTCTTTTGTTGACACTTATATTAACCTAGTATTCATAGTATGTCAATAGGAAATATGGATTAATTGCATTTTTTTTGATACAAAAGAAAGGGCTGACATGGTACAATGAAATTATACTTATAGAATCTCAGATCCGGATCAGGCGGATATCTGCAATCCGCATTCGCTACATAACTCTGCATCGAATAACCGTTTCTAATTTTATCAGGAGGTGATCTCTATCCATATAAATCTGAAACTCCGAGATATTTTCCACTCATTATTCAGCCCCACCCTGGATTTCCGTGTCCGGCTGTTCAACATCCTCGCCTCCGGTGGCACCATTATCAGTCTGATCATGGCTTTTCTCAGTTTCGGGACCGGCTCCTGGGGAAATGTGCTGATCAACTTCGCACTGGTTGTCATATCCGGAGGACTTTTTCTTTATTCCTATTATAGTGGGAAATATCAGCGCTGTTACCTGATCACCATTGTCCTGATCTTTCTCATTGTTTTTCCGATCATGTTTTTTACCAGCGGCGGATATCATGGCGGCATGCCGGCATTCTTCGTGTTTGCCATTATCTTCACTGTGCTGATGCTGGAAAAATGGCGTGCTCTGATCGTTTCTCTTCTGGAGATTGTCCTATATATGGGACTGTGTCTGGTTGCGTACCATTTTCCGGACAGTATGACTCCTTTTGCAACGGAAAAAGACCGGCTGGCAGATGTACTCCTGGCATTTGTCTCTGTAAGTATTGTCTGCGGCATTGTTCTCTATTTTCATCTGAAAGAATACAATCAGCAGCAGATCCTTCTTAAGGAACAGAACCAGCGGCTTCGTTCCCTTGACAATGCCAAGTCCACCTTCCTGACCACCGTTGCCCATGAGATCAAAAATCCTCTGAACTCCATCTCCCTCCACGCCCGTGACACCTCCGAGCTCCTTGAGGAAGATCCTCTGGATTTCTCTCTTATGCAGGAAAATCTCCGCACCATCGAACAGTCGGTAATGCGGATCGACCGGATCGTGCTGGATCTGATGGACACGGTTTCCATTGAGCAGGGACGACTTGCTCTTTCTCTTATGCCATCGGACCTGGGCACACTTTTACATTCTGTGGAAAAAGATTTCAGCAGTCATCCAAGCTCCGGGAATAACCAGCTGGTCCTTACGATACAGCCCGACCTCCCGGAAATTTCAGCAGATCCGGAACGGCTGATCCAGGTTGTCACCAATCTGATCTCCAATGCAGAGCGTCATACCAGGAACGGAATCATCACTATCTCACTGTCCGGTGGGCCCAGGTGGCAGACAATCTGCGTCTCCGACACCGGTTCCGGCATGTCCGAAGAAATGCGAAAAAATGCTCTCAAAGGTTACGTTTCCGCAGATAAAGATTACTGGCGGCACGGCATAGGTCTCTACGTCTGCCACCAGATCATCACCGCTCATGGCGGTAAAATATGGATAGAAAGTGAAGAAGGCAAAGGTACCCGCGTGTTCTTTTCCCTTCCGGAGGAGGAATCTTAAATGACTGAAAACAAACCACACATCCTCATGGTCGAGGATGAAGAACAGATCCTGAATACAAACTGCCGGATGCTGCGGCGCCGCGGTTATGATGTCCGCACCGCACAGACAGCCGCTGAGGCTTATCATCAAATTGATGAAAATCTGCCGGATCTTCTGATCCTGGATATTATGCTTCCTGACGGAAACGGTCTGGATATCTGCCGCCGCTTCCGCGAAAAAACCATGCGCCCGGTTCTTTTTCTCACCGGAAAAGGTGATGTCCGGGATAAAGTGGAAGGGCTTCAGCAGGGCGGCGATTATTATCTCACCAAGCCTTATAATTTCGATGAATTTCTGGCTGTGATCCAGATGCTTCTGGAACGCCAGAAACGAATGGAAAAAAAAATAAAAGAAAAATTTCAGTCCTCCCGTCAGATCACCATCGGCAGCCTGCGGCTGGATCTTTCGGACGGCCATGCATATCTCAATAATGCCGACACAGGCCTTACCCGGACCGAATTCTCTCTGCTGCGTCTCCTTGCAGAAAACCAGGAGAAGATTTTTTCTGCAAAGGAGCTCTACGAAACGGTATGGGGCAGCTGTGCAGGAACAGATACCAGCACGGTACGGCGGCATATCTTTAACCTCCGGACCAAGATCGGTGCCGAGGATACCGATGAATATGACATTGTCTCGGTTTATGGGAAGGGATATCTTTTTACCTGCCGGTAAATGTCTCTTTTTCTTCACATTTCTGAATACCGGGATCTGTCTGTTATAATATATACAACAGACAGATCTTTTTTAACAGAATCCCGAAAATCGACATACATTGCAAACCCGGAGGTGCCTATGCATAAAAAAATATTAATTCTTTTAACCGGTGCACTTACCCTTTCCATAACTTCCATCCCGGTTCTTGCTTCTGATCCTCCAACCGATGACGGTCAGTACATCTGGCAGGATGAAAACGGAGATTACTGGTACCGCAATGGTTCCGAAGACGAATATATCGGCGAAGGTAATTATGCCCCTGACCCGGATTCCGGTGAACTGATGGAAGGCAACGATGCCGGCTGGACCGAACAGGACGGTTATTTTGAGCCTCATTATTATTATGAGGACGGCAGTGTGTGGCTGGAAGATGCCACCGGAACCACATATATTGGCTCCAGAGATAAATATTATATTGATGACTACGGTAATCTTCAGGAATATTCCGATTCTGAAACTGATTCCTCCTCCGGAGATTATTCAGAAGAATCCTCCGATACCAGTGGAAACTCCTCCTCGCAGGATTCCGATTCTTCATACCCAAATTCCTCTTCCGATACAAACACGGAAGATTCCTCTGAATCGGAAAAGCGCGGCGAGCTTCATATGCGGGTTGGATTCCCTGCCGATGATACGATCAGAGAATCCATGCCCGAAAAAGAAGGTTATTTCGAGCAGCGTTCCGTAAATGACGGAAAAAGCACTGCCTTTGTTTTAAAAGTACCGAATTCCTCTCTGGAGGATTCTTCCCTGAAGGGTTTTCTGGCAGAATACTATCCGGTAAAGGGTGAGATCATCACAAAAAAGGACCTTACCTTTGAATCTTATCCCGCCACGAAATATCAATACTTAACCGCTGTCAACGAAGAAGAAAAAAATGTAGATGCTCTTGTATGCCAGACTGACGATTATACATTTGGACTTTTTGTCCTGACTCCGTCAGACACCTATGATAAGGCCGCCGAAAAGGAAGCCACAGAGCTGATCAAATCCATAGATTTCGTTTACGCAGAGCGTGTGGATATGGCCATGACGGATTACTTCCAGGTCCTCACTCCGGAGCGCTGGAAATATCTCTGCCATTATGAAACAACCGAAACCGAAAATGGTGGATATAAACTGACTTATTACAATGAGGATGTTCCTGTACTGACTCTGGAAGCCAGATATTACGATGGCGAAGACCAGCCTCTGGACAGTGTATGGCAGGGCTATCTCGGCCGTATCGAAACCGTCGACGGCAAAAAATACGATCTTCTGTCCACCATCAGCCAGTACTCCAGGGACGCCTCTGATGAATGGAAGGAAATGTATGACACTTATCTGGATGTCATAAACGGGATCCGTATAATGGACGGCTGTTCCCTGACCGAAGGAAGCCATGCCTGATCCCTTGTGATTCACATTGCCCCCTCTGCCGTTATTTTGCAGACCGGAAGATCCATAGCTGCATGTGATGTTGACAGCTGCTATATATCAGGTACAGATTTTCCAGTCGCAAAAGGCACATCATATTTACATAAAAGAAGCTGCAGACTCTGTTTTTTCACTGTTCTGCAGCTTCTTTGTGTTATTGTGTCCAACTATATCTTCTACTGTCTATCCTTCGTAAATCTGATCAAAAATCCCTCCATCTGAGAAATGTGTTTCCTGTGCCTTTTTCCATCCGTCGAAATCATCAATGGTGACAAGATTGATGTCCAGGTCAAACACATCGGAGTATTCCTTCAGAATATCCTGGTTTGACGGACGGTAATAATTATCACCAGCGATCCACTGTGCTTCATCGGAATAGAGATAATTCAGATATTCCTCTGCCACATCTCTGGTGCCTCTTTTGTCTACAACTTTATCGACTACTGCTACAGATGGCTGTGCAAGGATGCTGATGCTTGGTGTTACGATCTCGTAGTCGTCCGGATAATCCTTTACGGAAAGATAGGCTTCATTTTCCCAGGCGATCAGTACATCACCCTGTCCGTTTTCCACGAAAGAGGTCGTTGCGCCTCTGGCTCCGGTGTCCAGGACAAGTACGTTTTTGTAAAGATCTCCGATGAATTCTTTAATTTTATCCTCGTCTCCGTTATATTTATCTTTTGCATAGGCCCAGGCTGCCAGATAGTTCCATCTTGCTCCGCCGGAGGTTTTCGGGTTTGGTGTGATCACACCTACGTCTTTCTTTACCAGATCATCCCAGTCTTTGATGTTCTTGGGATTTCCTTTTCTTACAAGGAATACGATGGTTGAAGTGTAGGGAGAACTGTCTTCCGGAAATTCATCCACCCATCCGTCATCAATAAGTCCTGCATCCTGGATCGCATCCACGTCATACTCCAGTGCCAGTGTTACCACATCTGCTTCCAGTCCGTTGGCAACCTCAAGCGCCTGTTTTCCGGAGCCTCCATGAGACTGCGTGATATCCACATCCTGGCCAGTTTTTTCTTTCCAGTGTTTCTGGAAGATCTTATTGTACTGCTCATAAAGTTCTCGGGTCGGGTCATAAGATACATTGGTAATGCTGACGCTGTCCGCCGCATATGTGGTTACTCCTGTAAGGCTTCCGATCGCTGCTATTGCTGCAAGAGCTGCTACTGCTGATTTCCATCTTCTTTTCATAATACTTACCTCCTGTGTTTTGCCTCGTGTTTTGTTGTTGGGGCTATTATAAACATGAGTAAGTCCATATGAAAACTGTTAGATTAGAAACCGTTTTCAGCAGTTTTCAGAAACAGGGGTGTTTTTGCGGATTTCACAGGTTTTTATATCTGATTCCGGCCGATATTATGTTGTTTTTGTTGATTTTTGCATCGTATTTTATTGTTCCGGGAGTATATGTGAAAACGTCATCAGCCTTGTGAATCCAACAAGTTCTCCCAGTACTCCCCTCTGTTTGGCAAAAATCTTTCTGCATTTATTTTCTGAAACAGTTATCCACACCCGCCCAGGAAAATCGTTCTTTCAGGCGAGTGGTTTTCCACATATTCCACAGAAGTTATCCCCTGTTGGCTGTGCAGTCATCTATGCGCTTGTGTGACCTTATCTCTTTTTACAGATAGATGTAGTCGTTCATTACCGGCTGCAGACCGTGATCTTTCAGGGCATTGAATACTTCATCCACGGATCTTCCGTCTGAAATCTCAAACTGATCATCGCCTTTATCTTCGATGTCTTCCACATGGCTTCCGATTCCTGTGCTGACACCTGCAGAAATCTTGGTTGCTGCGATATTTACCAGGTTGTCACGGACACGCTCGCACTCTCTGGTGGATACGGTGATACTTGCAAACGGCATAAACAGACGGTATGCACAGACTACCTGCAGAAGCTGTGGTTCATGGACATCCTTCGGATTAATCCGGTCATTGTTGATGATCGGGCGGAGTCTCGGGCAGGAAAAAGCAATCTCTGCGTGTGGATATTTTCTCTGCAGAAGGTATGCGTGATATCCCGTCGCAAAAGCATCTTTACGGAAATCATCCAGCCCCAGAAGAGCTGCAAAGCCAACACCTCGCATGCCACCTTTCAGTGCACGCTCCTGTGTATTTAATCTGTATGGAAAAATCCTCTTATGGCCTGCCAGATGCAGGGTTTCGTACTTATCAGAATTATAGGTCTCCTGGAAAACGGTCACATAATCTGCACCGCATTTGTGAAGATATGCATACTCATCAGAGTTCATCGGATACACTTCAAGGCCTACTACCTTGAAATATTTCCGGGCAATCTCGCAGGCTTTTCCGATATATTCTACATTGGATTTGGATTTGCTTTCACCGGTAAGGATCAGGATTTCCTGAAGGCCGGTTTCTGCAATAGCTGCCATTTCCTTCTCAATCTCTTCCTCATTCAGCTGTGCACGGCGGATCTTGTTGTGGCAGTTAAATCCACAGTAAATACAGTAATTTTCGCAGTAGTTTGCAATGTAGATCGGTGTAAACATACAGACACTGTTTCCAAAATGTTTTCTTGTTTCGATCCGCGCTGCCTGTGCGATCTCTTCCAAAAGGGGCAGTGCTGCCGGTGAAAGCAGTGCCTGAAAATCTTCCGGTGTACGGTTGTCATGAGCCAGGGCTCTGCGTACATCTGCTTCTGTGTATTTGTCATAATCATATGCATTCATTGCGGAAATAACCTGATCCATCACATCAGACTCTTCCAGCTGTTCCATATCCGGAAGGTACTTCATGTGGTCAATACGATTCTTTTTCATGTCTTCCAGAATTTCTTCGTTTACGATACTCTCATTAAAATGGCCGTCCTGCTGACTGGCCTGTACTGTTTCTGCCATTGTTGTTATGTCGCTCCTCTCGCACTTTTATTATCTCGAATTTGCAATATTTCAGTATCTGATTCTACTTTTAGCTATCCGTTCTCTTTTCTTCTCTGGTTGATCTGCATCAGGCGGATATTCGCAATCTGCTTTCGATACATAAGTCTGCTCTTAATAACCCATATATTTCCAAATCTTTCAATATACTGTCATTATCCTATTCATGCAGAAATCCGGTCAGCGGTGAAGATGCGCTGGCGCCTCTCTCCAGGGTTCTTCCCATGCCGGAAAGGTATGCGCTTCTTCCTGCCTCGATGGCTTTCTTAAAAGCCTCCGCCATAACACGGACGTCCCCTGCTGTTGCGATGGCTGTGTTTGCCATAACTGCTGCAGCACCCATTTCCATAGCCTCACATGCCTGTGATGGACGGCCAATCCCTGCGTCTACGATGATCGGAAGATCGATTTCGTCGATAAGGATCTGGATGAATTCTTTTGTGCAGATTCCTTTGTTAGAACCGATCGGAGAACCAAGCGGCATTACACAGGCAGCTCCTGCGTTTACCAGATCTCTGGCTGCATTCAGATCCGGATACATGTACGGCATGACAACAAAGCCTTCTTTTGCAAGGATCTCAGTTGCTTTGATGGTCTCATAGTTATCCGGGAGAAGATATTTGGAATCATGGATGACTTCGATCTTTACAAAATCTCCGCAGCCAAGCTCACGGGAAAGTCTTGCGATGCGGACTGCCTCCTGTGCGTTTCTGGCACCGGATGTATTCGGAAGAAGTGTAACGTCCTTCGGCACATAGTCCAGGATGTTGGCAAGTCCACCTTCATTTGCACGGCGCAGAGCAAGTGTTACGATCTGTGTTCCTGCTTTTTCGATACATGCTTTTACAAGATCCAGGGAAAATTTTCCGGAACCAAGAATAAAACGGGAAGTAAACTCATGGCCTCCCAGGATCAGTTTGTCTTCATTTGTGTTTGCTGTTGTCATTTTTTATGTCCACCTTTCTTTTTATCTTCAATATACCTTTTATCTCAGCAGCTTCCGCCGCCCATAAACTGCAGAATCTCCACAACATCGCCGTCTTTCAGCACTGTTGTATCGTAAGTCTCTCTCTTGATGATCTCTTCATTCAGTTCAACTACTACCTGCACCGGAACATAATTGCAGGCTTTCAGATATTCGGTTACTGTCACCGGATTTTCCAGTGTTCTTTTCTCGCCGTTTACTGTGATCATAAGCTCTCCTTTCCGAGAATAAAAAAAGAGTCCACAAAGAAATACACCCGCGGTGGTGCACCCCTTCATGAACTCAGTTCACTCTCAAAATTTCCTGTATTCCGTTGTAGATACCAGGGTTAAAAGCATCTGCTCTTAAGCCCTTCCTTGTAAATCCTGATCATAAATAAAAAGGGAGATACACCAAAGTATCTCCCGTAAATTCATCCTATACGTTCCTACGTTGGCATTATCCAAATCAGGTATAAGGGTCGAAGTTGAAGACTTCCTCTCAGCCTGCCATCACAAGCTCCCCTGTTATTTACAATGCTTAGTATAAGGCGAATTATGATTAATGTCAAGCCTGAAAGGATTAAGCCACCTTACATAACGGAATAGAAAACCCCGGAAGTCTCGCACACTTCCGGGGTTTTCGTTTTTGCCAATGTTTAAATTTCATCACATTTCTTAGCTACTATTATCTTATACTTTCCACTCTGTTTTGTCAACCAGAGTATATTACAATTCCGGAACCACTGTAGTCCATAGATGATTTCCTATTTTCTGGAAATCCCCCTCCAGAGACATTACAGTTACTACTGCATCCTTGTCAGGAAACGCCAGACAGAACTGACCATAATTTCCATCGGATCGATAGGAACCGGCTTCCGGATTCATGACAAACTGATATCCATATCCAAAACCGGAATAAAGATTTCCCGGACTTCCTGCCGCTGAATTGTCTACAAGATTGGAAGTCGCAACTTTCATATATTCTTCCGGCACCAACTGTTTTCCATTGTATTTTCCTTTATGAAGGATCAGCTGTCCATATCTGGTGAACTCGTCAATATTTACATAAAGACCATTCGCCGCATGTACATGACCTTTCGGACACAAAGTCCAGTCCGGATTTCCAATTCCCAATGGTTCAAAAAATCGATTTCTCAGATATTCCAGAAGATTGACACCCGCACGTTTTTCAATAGCACAGCTGATCATATAGGTATTGAAATTACTGTACAGCCACTGAGTTCCTGGTTTATTTACAACCTTCGCATTTTCAAAGAAATATCTGATCCAGTCCAGCGTTGTATAACGTTCCGGCCAGTCACAGAAAAACAGCGAGCTTTCCAGACCGGTAGTCATTGTCAGCATTTTTTCCAGAGTCACATCACCAAGATATCCTTCTGTTTTTTCTGGAACATACTCCGGAAAAATATCAACGATCTTCTCATCCAGCTGAATCAATCCCTCATCCAGTGCAATTCCCACTGCACAGGATACCACGCCTTTGCATGCAGACCAGGTATTCAGGCGGGTTTTCACCGGCATTCTTTTATATTCTGCCGTTAACTGTCCTTCACGCCATATCTGCGCATACATAACATTGAGATTTTCTTTTAAAGTTTTGATAGCAAATTCATTGATCAGGTTCTGGTCTTTATTCATAAACATTAATCCTCCCACACACTTGTTTCCATCTTTACATCAGGACTTACACTTCTAAACCATCCGTAAGCCATGCATACTACAATGGCTATCAGACTGATGATTACTACCGGAAGTTTCAGGCTTCTGCAAGAATTGATAAAAATGCAGATATATGCAAACAGGCTCAAACAGCAGAGGAAATAATATTTTCCGTTAGAAATATGCATTGGTGATTTTTCCCATGCTTCTGCATGTTTTTTCGGAAGCTGGAAATAAGCATAAATCTGCAGAAATGCCAGTGCTGATGCCAGAAGCATAATATTATTTACAACATCACTGATAGAAAAGTCCAGTAACACAGGTAATATTCCCATAAGATAAGTAAATGTCATCAGTTTCCAGTAAGCCCCTCTTCTGTTCTGAGCTGCCCATGATTTCGGAAGCCATCCATCTTTACAGGACTGTGCAACCGGAATACAGTTATTGGAAATTGTTGAATTAATGGATGAAGACAGTGCAAGTACCGGACCACCAATCATAAATACTGTGAAAAGTGCCGGATTTAAAATATTTTTTGCAACCAGGGTAAGCGGCTGTCCGGCTACCTGATCCAGAGGAAGCACACCACTTGCTACAATTGCAACACCGCCATATACAACCATCAGTGTCGGAATACAGTACAGAAGTGCCTTTGGAATATCTTTATGTGCTTCTTTTGCCTGTTTACCATAATTCATAATGCAGGAATATCCGTTTGTTGAATATACATACAGCATGATTGCGGAAAAGAATCCGGATGGACCATTGGAGAAAAAGTCTGGTGCTGTAAACTCAAACACCGGATTTTTCAGCTGGAGGCATCCCAGAACAATAAACAGACCAAGTGCAACAAACAGCAGGGTAACCAGAATTTTCTGTACCTTCGCCATTACATCCACACCACACAGATTGATGGCAAAGAACACACTCAGGGCTGCAATTCCAAACCATTTCGCATTGATCTGCGGCCACAGGGAATTTGCATACATACCAATTGCCACACCATAAGTCGCCAGATTGATCGTCTGTGGCAAAAATCCTACTGCATACATACCGGCAACTCGTTTGCCGGCCATATCTCCTACCAGAGAATAAAATCCTCCTCCAAGTTTCAGTGTAGATGTGATCCATGGAATTGGTGCAATCATCATAAATCCCCAGATACATGCAGCTACATATGCCAGCCATGCTGACTGACCAGTCAAAAGAATTGCCGGTCCGATCAGTGTCAGAACACCCGATCCAATCGCCTGTCCTACACCGATTGTATAAAGATCACTTCGTTTCAGGTAACCTGTTTTTTCTTTTATTTCCTTTACTGTTGACGACATAAAAGCCCCCCTTTTTTATTGGCTCTAATATTAATAGTGCAATTAATTCTCTTTCTGACGTCATATGAATTATTTAATGCTATATTAACATCTAGGTTTCAAGATTTCTATTGACAATATTATTAAAAATACACACTTTAATTTGTGCATTATTTACATCTTTTTTATATCAAGAAGAATTTTTTACTCCATTATATTGTAATCAAACTTTACACCTGTTATAATTTATTATACTAATCGTACAATACAGGAGGTTTTCATGAAAATAGAACAGTTGATCCGTGAAAAAATATCTTCTCTTTCTGCTGGCCAGAAGAAAGTCGCCGAATATATATTACAACACCTTGATTCATTCAGTTATTCCACCCTTGCGAAACTCAGCAAGGAAATTTCCGTAAGCGAAACCACTATCATACGCCTTGCCTATTCCCTGGGATTTGAAAGTTTTTCTGAAATGCAGCGTACTGTACAGAATGATATTCTTTCCATTCCCACAGCTACAGCAGATGACACACTGGACAATGGGAATTTCTATCAGAACATCATTGCAAAAGAACTCCATTCCATGGAAAACTGGGCTTCACACCTGAGTCAGGATGATATGGATCAGATCGTTACCTATCTGACCAATGCGAAGAAACGTCTGATTGTAGGCGCCCGTTCCTCTTACAGTGCAGCACTCTGGATGGGAACCTTGCTGAATCAGCTTCTTGGAAATACCAAGGTGGTTCATGAATTTTATGATCCCCATTTTGAATATCTCACGGAAGCTTCTGAAGATACTGTTGTTCTTCTGCTCTCTTTTGCCCGCTATACCAAATGGTCACTGAAATACGCACAGGTTGCCAAAAACCATGATGCAAAGATCCTTGCCATCACAGACAGTATTTCATCACCGGCATGGTCTCTGGCGGATCATGCGGTCATTACAGAGATCAATCTCAATGAAATGGGATTTAACTCCTTTTCCTGTCTCTATTGTCTTTTTGACAGCATTGTTGCAAAAATCCGAAAAAGCAAGTGCAAGTCCATCAGTACACGCCTTCATGACCTGGAAGAACTTTACTCAGACTTTGATCTTTTTTACGAATAATAATTACAGGGGGGGATTATCATGCAGGAAATTTTAGATATTTTTCTTGAAAAATCTAAACATCATCATTCCAATATTATCTATGCCCAGATATATAAAAACGATGTTTTAAAAGAAGAATTCAGGCTTTTTCCGGTAAAAACCCGATTAAATATATGGTCTATCAGCAAGCCTTTTGTTGCCATGGCTGCTGGTATCGCAGAACGCGAAGGACTGATCACTCTTGATGAATATATTTATCCCTGGTTTGAAAAATATTTCCCATCTGATCCTTCCGAAAATCTTTACAAAATAAAGATCCGTGATCTGCTTACGATGTCATCCGGTCAGAAAGATCCTCTCTTTTTCTGCGACGGTCCGGAACGATACAGAGAAAAAGACTGGGTAAGATATTTTTTCCAGAATGATTCTTTTCCCTATACACCAGGTACCCATTTCGTGTACAGCAATTTCTGTTCCTATATTTTGTCTGTTCTTCTGGAAGAAAAATCCGGAACCGGTTTGTTGAATTATCTGCGATATCGTCTGTTTGAACCAATTGGCATCCCGAATCCGGACTGGACCCTCTGCCCTCAGGGACATTGCATGGCAGCTAATGGACTGTATCTGACGATTGATGAACTGGCCCGTTTTGGGCATCTGCTTCTGCATGAAGGTGCTCTGAACGGAAAACAGATCGTCCCAAAAAAATTCGTGATTGATGCCTGTCAGAAACATATCGATTCTTACAATCCACTGACGGAGCATCCGGATTACCAGAGCTATGGTTATGGATATTTCATATATATGGGACCTATGGAAGATACACTAATCCTGTCCGGCAATTACGGCCAATACTGCGTCGTTGATAAAAAACACCATATGGTATCCTGCGTTATGTCTTTGGATGGAAATGACCACAAAAAAATCCGTGATGATCTGGTAGATTCCCTTGCAGAATATTACGGTGTGAAAATTTCACATATATAAAAAAATGCCGCTCCCGCGGCCACATCATATGATATTCGCAATCCGCTAACGCTACTTGCTCATAAAAAAATGCCGCTCCCGCGGCAAATCATATGATATTCGCAATCCGCTAGCGCTACTTGCTCATAAAAAAATGCCGCTCCCGCGGCATTTTTTTATATAACCAACCAATCCTCAACCATAGCCGTATTATGCAGCAGCACAGCTTCATTCCCCTTCGTCACAAAGATCCTCTGTACGAAAACATCCACAACTTCGCCTTCCCGGACGGGTTCTTCGTCAAGGCTTCTTCTGGCGCTGAGTGTGGTGTTTCCTACACGAACTTTCAGTTCCAGGCTGCTGCCACGGAATGCGACTCGTTCTACGATGCCTTCTGTGGCAGAACTTTTATATTTCTGCTCCTCGTTCTTCTTGGTCACTTTCACAAACTCCGGACGGATAATAGCTTTTTCTCCGCCTGGAACTTCCTCGAAGTGATTGAACACCTGATAATCCTCGATCACCGACGTCTGTCCGAAAAATCCCGCCGTAAACGCAGTATCCGGATTCTGGTAAACCTCCAGCGGCGTTCCCTTCTGCTCGATACGTCCCCGGTTGGTAATGATGATCTCATCCGCCACCTCAATGGCCTCGTCCTGATCATGGGTAACGAAAATACTGGTGATTCCCAGTTTCTCGATCATATCCTTCAGCCAGCTTCGAAGCTCTGTACGGATCTTCGCATCAATGGCAGCAAAAGGCTCATCCAGAAGAAGCAGCTGCGGATTCGGAGCAAGGGCCCGGGCAAAAGCAACTCGCTGTCTCTGGCCGCCGGACAGCTGACTTGGATATCTTTTTTCCAGTCCTTTCAGCCCGATCAGCTCTACCAGTTCCATAACCCTCTGCTTGATATACTTCTTATCCGCTTTCTGTACTTTCAGTCCAAACGCAATATTATCATACACAGTCATATAACGGAAAAGGGCATAATTCTGGAACACAAATCCAATGCCTCGCTCGCTGGCAGGAACATCATTGACCACTCTTCCGTCAATGATAATCTCCCCGCTGTCCGGCTGTTCCAGACCGGCGATCATACGGAGGATTGTCGTCTTTCCGCTTCCACTTGGTCCCAGAAGACCGATCAGCTTACCTTTTTCGATGCCAAAACTTACGTTGTCCGATGCCTTGTAATCCCCATATGTTTTATTGATATTTTTTAACTCAACGTACATCGCCTTTTTCCCCCTTTCCTTTATGTTCCAGAACATTTCTCGCGATCAGAAGGATCACCGCCAGGATCACCAGGATCGAAGAAACCGCAAACGCCGGAACATACTGGAATTCGTTATAAAGAATTTCCACATGAAGCGGAAGTGTATTTGTTTTTCCACGGAGATGTCCGGACAGTACGGACACGGCTCCAAACTCTCCCATAGCTCTCGCTGTACACAGCACAACGCCATAAAGGAATGCCCACTTGATATGCGGGAAAGTCACTTTGGTAAAGATCGTCCAGCCTTTTGCTCCCATCAGTGCTGCCGCCTCTTCCTCATCGGACCCTATAGATTCCAGCACCGGAATGATCTCTCTTGATACAAATGGAAACGTAACAAAAATCGTTGCCAGGATAATTCCAGGAACTGCAAACACGATCTGGATCCCTGCTTTGTCAAGAACAGAATAAAGCGGGCTCTGCTTTCCAAAAACCAGAATATAAATAAGACCTGCGATGACCGGTGACACCGTAACCGGAATGTCGATCAGCGTCGTCAGAAGCTTTTTTCCCCGGAAATGAAATCTGGTCATTGCCCACGCTGCACACAGGCCGAAGATCGTGTTGCATACAACAGCAGCCACCGTTGCTTCTATGGTCAGTGCCAGAGCTTTCAGCGTATACTCATCTGTCACAGCCTGCACGTAGCACTCCCAGCCTTTACTCAGCGCCTGGGTCACAACAACCACCAGCGGAAGCACCAGCATTACAAAAAGAAAGATCACGGAAATCCCAATGAGGATCCATTTCACCGGCCCGGAAGCCTGCTTCTTTTTTTCGTCCATTATGCGTCCCTCCCTCTGATTCGTTTCGTATTTCTTGCCTGCACCAGATTCACGCCAAACAGGATCAAAAACGATACCGCCAGTGTAACCAGCGCGATAGATGTTGCACTTTCGTAGTCAAACTCCTGAAGTTTTGACATGATGATCAGCGGCGTGATCTCTGTATAATAAGGTTTGTTTCCTGCGATAAAAACAACACTTCCGTACTCTCCCAGGCAGCGTCCGAAGGCAAGTCCCGCTCCGGAAAGCATTGCCGGAAGAAGCTCTGGAAGGATAACCCTCCGGAAAATGGTGAATGGTTTTGCACCCATGACACGGGCCGCCTCCTCATAGGAACCGTCCAGTTTTTCCAGCACCGGCTGAATGGCCCGGACTACAAAAGGAATCCCCACAAAGATCAGAGCTACCGTGATACCGATCCTGGTATACGCGATCTTGATCCCGAACTTTGCAAAAAAGCTTCCCACCAGTCCTTTGTCGGATGTCAGTGATGTCAGCGAGATACCGGCAACTGCAGTTGGCAGCGCAAAAGGCAGCTCGATCATTCCATCCATGATCCTTTTTCCCGGAAAATCATACCGCACCAGCACCCACGCAAGGATCAGTCCCATGATGGCATTCACCACCGTGGCCGCAAATGCAGTAATAAAACTTACGTAAAATCCGGACAAAACTCGAGGTCTCGTGATCACCTGGATAAATTCCCGAAATCCCAGCCGCGCCGAATAAACTGCCAGAGATGCAAGGGGAATCAGAACCACGATACTCAGCATCGCCAAAGTCACTCCCATTGTCAGCCCAAAGCCTGGTATCACCCGTTTACTCTGTTGTTTCTTCATTTCTGTCTCCCCTCTTTTCTGTATCCGCTATGCTTTTTTACTCTTCATAAATCTCATCAAACACTCCACCGTCCGCAAAATGTTTCTTCTGTACTGCATCCCATCCGCCGAAATCTTTGATGGTAGTCAGCTTCACACTCAGGTTAAAAGTATCTGCATGTTTTTTCAAGATGGTCTGATTGACCGGTCTGTAATAATTCTCAGCGATCAGCTCCTGCGCTTCATCGGAATACAGATATTTCAGATAAGCTTTTGCGGCATCTGCGTTATCGTGTTTTTTTACATTTTCATCTACAACAGCAACGGACGGCTGTGCCAGGATACTGATGCTCGGTGTTACGATCTCGTAATCATCCGGATTGTCCCTTACAGAAAGAAACGCTTCATTTTCCCAGGCGATCAGCACATCACCCTGTCCGTTTTCCACAAAAGAAGTGGTGGCACCTCTTGCTCCGGAATCCAGAACCAGGACATTTTTGTAAAGCTTCTTAATAAAAGCCTTCATCTCTATCTCGTTGCCGTTATATTTCTCATTGGCATAAGCCCAGGCTGCCATGTAATTCCAGCGGGCACCTCCGGAAGTTTTCGGGTTTGGTGTAATCACTCCCACACCATCCTTCGTCAGATCATCCCAGTCGTGGATATTCTTCGGATTTCCCTTCCGAACAAGAAATACAATGGTGGAAGTATAAGGAGCACTGTCATCCGGATATTCATTAATCCAGCCATTGTCGATCAGTCCGGAATTCTGGATTGCATCAATGTCGTATTCCAGGGCAAGTGTTGCCACATCTGCCGGAAGTCCGTTGGAAATCTCCAACGCCTGTTTTCCAGAACCGCCATGAGACTGGATCACATCCACACTCTGGCCGGTTTCCCCTTTCCAGTAATCTGCAAAGATCTTGTTGTATTCCTCATAAAATTCTCTGGTTGGATCATAGGACACATTGATGATCTCTACCTGATTTTTATCCTTTGTATTGTTTCCTGATACTGCAAAAGTTCCTGCCAGTACCACTGCTGCCAGTGCGATACAGACACCTGCGATGCGTCTTTTTTTCATGATTTATGTACTCCTTTTTGTCACTGCTGCGACCTTCTGTAAACGTTATCCTGATTGAATACATTAAACCATATTATTCCCATTAATTAAATAGGAATATCTGAAAACGTTTTCACGCATATATTCTGTCAAAGCTGCAAATATTTCATATCTCATCATATCAGCAATCCTCAGATACAATAATCGCTCCACATACTGTCCTCCACACTGCTGCAGCTGTTCCGGATCACCAGCTTTCCTTCCAGTTCCATCCGGACAATACCGGAATGTCCGCCTCTCAGTCGGTCCAGCAGCAGATACAGTGCGAATTTTCCCATATCCTCTTTCGGCAGACTTACCGTTGTCAGCATCGGCTTGGTAAACTGTGCTTCCTGAATATCATCACTGGATATGATAGAAGGCATATAATACCGGTTCCGGAATTTATTCAGACATTTCAGCATTCCTATCGCCGAAATATCATTGGCGCAATAGATTCCGGTTGGCATGTCGTCCGACTGGAAGAATTTTTCCATGGCCTCATATCCTTCGGCCTCTGTCTGTTTCGTCTCAATAACATACTCAGGAATCACATCCAGATCATGCTTCTTCAGGGTTTCCAGATATCCATTGTACCGGTCTTCGCTGTGGCACTGACCAATATATCCGATATTTTTATGCCCCAGGGAAATCAGATATTCCACTGCCGCTGACGCGATCTTTTTTCCATCGCAAAGGACTTCATCCACTTCATAATTGGTGGAATTCCGGTTCACCGACACCACGCTCTTATATTTCTTATTCAGTTTTTTCAGGGCTTCCTTATTACATCTGCCTATGATGATCAGTCCGTCCCTCTTCCCGTCTACCTCGCCATACATTCCATCAACCAGCCGGTCCAGATTCTCCCTACGGCACTTCCGGTCATCAGAAAATACCGACATATACCATACTTTGGAAAGGATGCAGTTTTTATCATGGATCTCACTTTCGATCACCCGGAGAAGCTCCGCAAAAAACGGATCGGTGGTGGAAGAATCGGTTCTTGTCATCAGAATATTGATGTACCAGGTTTTCTCCTGCTTCGCGGAAACACCTCTTTTCAGATTCCGGGCCGCCTCATTTGGCACATAATTCATCTCGATGGCTGTTTTCCATATCTTATCCCGGAGTCCGGGAATGGAACATTTATAATTGGGATTGTTCAAAACCCGGGAAACCGTCGCCGGTGAAACCCCTGCCTTTTCTGCGATTTTCTTGATGGACATGTACCTTTCCCCTCTCTCTGAAAAAAATTTCCGCTCACTGACAATCCTGTAAATCTCTCAAATTTATCTGAGCAACAAATACTTTTTATTATTCCTTATTTCATAGTAACTAAATATGATTTATATGATAATCAGACTGGTAAAAAAAGTCAATCTTATTTTGTGAAAACGTATTCTTTTTTATTTTAACTGCAAAAACAGGCCAGACTCCTCTGTGGGAATCTGGCCTGTTTGATGATATAACTCTATTTGCATATTCTGCTGTATGTTCCGTTGTTTATTTTACCGTTACCTTACAGGTCAGTTTTTTCGAACCGCTCTGCACGGTGATGGTTGCGGTTCCTTTTCGGATTCCTTTTACAACACCTTTGGAGGTTACTGTTGCGATCTTACTGTTTGAAGATTTATAAGTAATCTTCTCATCTGTATTTCGTGGTGATGCAGCTGCTTTGATCGTGAAGTTTTTTCCTCTGGTCACGGTCTTTGTTTTTGGCACGCCGGTGAGTGTTGTTGTTTTTACCTTTGGCATTACCTTGATGGTAACAACTGCTTTTTTACTTCCGGCTTTTACTGTGATCTTTGCAGAACCTACCTGTTTTCCTGTGACAACCCCTCCGGAGGTTACTGTTGCGATATTTTTGTCAGAAGTGCTGTATGTAACCTTATCCTGGCTTGTGATCGGGTCCAGCATTGGTTTCAGAGTTACTGTTTCTCCTTTTACAATACTGGTGGATCGCAGGTTTGTAATGTAGCGGGTGGATACATTGCCTTTCTGGACGGTGACCAGTATGTCTGCACTCATTCCACTATTCAGTTTGATCGTTACCCTCGTGGAACCGGATTTTTTCTTTGCAGTAACTTTGAATGTTCCGTTTCTGTTAATATTGGATATAGTTACAAGATCCTTAATTTTCGGAGTTACACTCTTCAGATAATCACCGTTTTTGAATCCGGATGCACGAACTGAGGTTGTGGACTGGCCATATTTCAGTGTGATCCGGTCGGTGTTGACGTGAATTGCATAAGTCAGCCCCTTTCCTTCTGTCTGTCCACACCGTTCACATTTACGTTCTTTCAGATAATCACTGATAATATCTATCTGGCAGCTCTTTCCCGCCGGGAATCCCTGAGCATACCCATTCATCGGGATCAACTTCCAGGCTGACCATTTGTGGTCTGTTGGAGGAATAAACAGATCACTATCCTGTGTGACTTCCTCTTTCGCTTCTTTGTCACGGAAATCTTTTCCACATTCACCGCAATGATAGTAGTCAATCTGGCCGGAGTTCCCACAATCAGCAGCTCTTCCCGGGCAGAACATTAATCTGTGATTTTCATTTCTTGGAATGATCAGTTCCGCTTCTGTTACTTCCTGTGTTCCATTTTCGTCGAGAAAGAGTTTTCTGCAATTATTGCAAATATAGTACGTCTTCATACCTTCGCGCACACAGGTTGCTTCATATCCTTTTTCACACCGGATATTATGATTGTTTTTATCTTCCGGAATAACCAGATCCTGGCTTGTCACCTCCTGTTTGCCTTCCTGATCGAGGAAAAATTTACCACAATTGTTGCAGTAATAATAGTCATATCTACCCTCGTTCTGACAATCGGCAACTACTCCCGGAATAAATTCCAGATTATGACCTGTTGCAGGATATATTACAGATTCTAATTCTTTTCCGTTATAAGTATCATCATAATTTTTCCCACAGCGTTCACAATGCCAGTAATCAATGTTTCCATCTTCTGTACAGGTTGCGTCTTTCCGATCAATCCGGGTAAATTTATGTTTAAGCTTCTTGATTTTCGTTTCACCGGAAAGTACGGTTCCCTCTTCATTGCCGAAATCTTTTCCGCATACATCGCAATGCCAATATTCAATGTTTCCATCATTTATACACGTAGACTCAACTCTTGCATAATGTGTTAAAGGATCTTCAACATTGTGAAATACAAACCCATTTTCTGTTGCATAGATTTCGACTGCCGAATCTTTACGGCCTATAATTACAAGTGTGCTGTTTTTCTCGGTATTTGAATTATATCCTATTGCACGTTTCCCAATTTTTACAGAATCCCCTGAAATGTAAACACTTCTGAGTGCCTGGCAGTCTTTAAATGCATCGGTATCAATCAGAATTACATTTTCCGGAATGCTGATATCTGCAAGTTTACTGCAGGATGAAAATGTACCATACGCAATACTTGTCAGCTCCTTGGGCAAAGAGATTTTTTCAAGATTAGAGCAGTATTCAAATGCGTATTCCCCAATCTCTGTTACACTGTCCGGAATTTCCAGGCTTGCGATACTCCAGCACCAGGTAAATGCGTTCTCACCTATTGTTTTCAGGTTCTTCGGCAGTTTTACGCTTTCAAGCATCTCATCATTGTTAAATGTATTTGCTTTTATTTCAGTAATATTGTCCGGTAGTTCAATGTTTTTTAAATTATGACTTCTGGCAAATGCGGATTCTCCTATATCTGTTACGGATTCCGGAATTACAATAGTACTGTATTTACCATATTCAAATGCTTTATCTCCGATTGTTTTCAGACCATTCGGTAAATCAAACTCTGTTATGCCAGTACTGTTAAATGCGCCTGCTTCAATCGTCGTTAAGCCAGCTGGCAGATTAATTTCTGTCAGCCTTGCACAGCGACCAAATGCATATTCCCCTATTTCTGCTATGCTGTCTGGTAACTCAATACTGTTCAATCTTTTACAATCTGAAAACATAGAGTCATTTATGCGTTTCAATTCGGATGGAAGTTTAACATTTCTCAAGTCTGAACAACTGGAAAAGACTCTTTTTCCTATATCTGTCAGATTATCCGGAAGTGAAATTTCTTTTATACCAGTATTATAAAACGCTGAATTTCCCATGCTTGTCAGACTGTTTGGAAATATTACACTACTCATGGTTGTACAATTATAAAACGCTGCATCTCCAATACTTGTTACGCCCTCTGGAATTTCAATAGCTGTCAGACTGTTACAATTATAAAAAGTATTTGCTTCCACACTTTTCAGATTTTTGGAAAGTATTACATTGCTGAGATTCTCGCAATTTTTAAATGCTTCATTTCCTAAAGTTGTCAGGCTATCTGGTAATACAATACTGTTACCTAATTTACTGCAATTTCCAAATGCAAATGCTCCTATTGAAGTTACTCCTTGCGGAATATTGATGCTGCTCAGGCTACTGCAGTTACAAAACGCATTTTCTTCAATAGTTATAAGATTTTCTGCTAATATGATATTATCTAGATTCTTACAGCTACGAAATGCTCCCCATTTTATTGACGTGACACTTTTAGGAATATTAATGCTGCTCAGACTGCTGCAATTTTCAAATGCGTACTGCCCAATAGTCGTTATTCCCTCTTGTAATACAACATTTTGCAAACCACTACATTCATAAAATGTACGTCGCTCTATCGTTGTTACTCCCTGAGGGATCGAAATATTATTTAAATTTTTACAGTATGAAAATGTCCAATCTCCTAAAGTTGTCAAACTTTTTGGCAAGGTTACACTGATCAGATCACTGCAATACGCAAATACTCCCACTCCCTCTGACCCCTTAAGAGCTGTAATTCCTTCCCCAATTTCCGCACTCCTGATTTTCTTATTACTGTCCGTGATGCTGTGAAAATATTCATTTACCACACCGCTACCTTCAATCACAAGCCGTCCATCCCCATATAGCATATAAGTAGCATCAGTTCCACACTTTCCACTGTCAACAACTTCTGAACTTTCATCAGTCACGGCCTTTCTAGTTTCTCCATCTGAGAATCCAGATCCCGCGTCTGTCTCCGTTTCTGCGGTATTGGAACTGTCTGCTTCTGCCTCTTCATTCAGTTTCTCTGCACTGTCATCAAAAATCTCCAGATCACTGTTGTTGTCATCCTGTGTATTCTCCCCGGATACTTCATCTGCAGTCTCTTCCGCTTCTTCTGTATTCGGCTCTGCATTGACAGTTTCCTCGCTTTCAGCCGTTTCCGCTGTTGCATTTTCTACCGGTCCATTTTCTGTGGTGTCTTCCGCAACATCTGCTGCAGTTGTCGCCGTTGTTTCTGCTGTTCCTGCTTCTTCTGTTTCATCTGCCTGGAATTCCTCTGCCGCATACACCGGCATTATTTCAAGCGGAGTCGCTGCTGTCGTCAGAATCACAGCTGCGGAAAGTAACCAGGCAATGTTCTTTTTCTTCATAGATTTTCCCCCATTTTCCAATGAACACTTAATATATCCTGTAAATTAATTTCATTATACACATCTAGCCATTTCCCATCACTGATAATTGCAAAAAATCCCCGGCAGTTTACAGTCGTTCCTGCACTCAGTAATTTGCCTTGATACAGCAATTTCTGAAACTGTTACAAAACGCTATAATATCTGCCAGGGATTTTAACCAAATCAAGTAAGTAGCGAAGCGGATTGCGAATATCCGCTTGACCAATCCGCTGATTATTTATTTTACAGTTACCTTACAGGTCAGTTTTTTCGAACCGCTCTGAACGGTAATGGTTGCGGTCCCTTTTCGGATTCCCTTTACAACTCCACTGGAATTCACTGTTGCAATTTTTGTATTTGAAGATTTGAAAACAATCCGTTCATCGCTGTAGTTCGGTACAGCCACAGCTTTTATCGTAAATATTTTTCCTTTGGTTATCACTTTTGTTTTTGGTACACCGGTTATATTTGTGGTCTTCACAGTTGCGGTACTGCCGAGGAAACGGAATCCATATTTCTTTGCATAAGTTTGAGCAGTAGAACCTTTTTTCCCGGCAATAACAAGCATCTTATTTTTTCCGCCATCAAAATTATAACCAACGGCTTCTTTTTCTATCACTGTTTTACTGTTTAGGATCGTAATCTTTTTCATTGCCTGGCAATCATAAAAAGCATTGCTTCTGATCTTTTTCACGCTGGCGGGTATCGTAATATTCCCCAGTTTTCGACAGTTACCGAATGCACCGTTCCCAATCTCTGTAAGCTTCTTCGGTAACGTCACTTTTCTGAGATCTGAACAAAGAGAGAACGCACTCTCATCAATAAGCGTAACACTGTCAGGAAAACTTATTCCTGTCAAACCACAATGCCGAAAAGCAGCTCGTTCTATCCTGGAAACGCCCTGTCCCAAAGTAACTTTTTTCAGTTTCATATCTGCCTCAAACAACGATTCCGGTAATGTTTTTACACTTCCCGGAATACTGACAGATTCCAGACTGCTACAGTAACTGAAAGCATATTCCTCAATTTTTGTCACTGTTTTCGGTATATCCAGGCTCGTAATTTTACTCTGGTAAAAAGCATATGCGCCAATGCTTTTCAGTCCATTCGGAAGCTTGATGCTGGTGATCGAAGTATCACCAAATGCCCGAACGCCGATACTCCGCAAAGTTCCCGGCAATGAAATTCTCTTCAGATTTTTACAGTTTGAAAAAGTTCTGTCACCGATTCCCGTGATCCCGGATGCAACTGTTACCGTTTTTATCGTTTCGGATCTGTATGAAAAATCATCGGTAACTTTAACTTCCCCTTTTCCCTGTATCTGAAGATTTCCATTGGAATACAGCCGGTAAGTGGCATTGCTTCCGCAGGATCCTTTCGCAACAAGTTTTGCAGTGCTCTGCGTGCCTGCTGCCGATGCTTCCTGTGTATGATCAGCCGCATAACCAGTCTGTGCATGCACAACCACAGAAGGTACACAGGCCCCTGTTATGATCATTACTGTTGATAATATCGCCGCAATTTTTTTCCCAAACATATAGCTTCCTCCCTAAAAAAAACAATCAGCTATATCACAGAAGGACCGGCATACATCCGGTCCTCTCTGCTCATGTCAAGCGGATATTGGCAATCCGCATTCGGTTAAAATTTATTTGTTAATCCAACCACATACATATCTTCTTTATACTCAGGAATCTTCACCAGAAGTCCCTCTTCTGTATCCTCAGTTTCTACTTTAACTGCCGGATCAAAAGATCTCAGCTGGCCATGATAACCTTTGATCAGGAACTCATTTGCTCCCTCTTTCAGATGATCTGCAAACACATTGAGATTTCCCTCTTTCTGTGTATAATGCAGCTCAATTCCATTCTCCAGCATCTCAGATTCGCGGTCGCTGCAGCGTGTGCCATAAATACCATCATGGTTAACTTTCAGCCATGCGCCAAGAATCTTCAGCCTCTTTACCTGTTCTTCCGGAATTGTTCCGTCTGCTTTTGGTCCGATGTTCAGAAGCAGGTTTCCATTGTTTGCAACAGTTCCTACCAGAAGTGAAATTAGATCCGGAACAGAAATCAGTTTGTCATCACCTTCATTGGCATTATAACCGAAGGATAATCCCATTCCACGGCACATTTCCCATTTCTCTTTTCGATTCACAGAACCGGATTTGTACTCCTTGGTAAGGAAGTCATGGTAACGGTCATTGAAACGGTCGTTTACTACACCTTCCGGCACTTTGTTATAATAATGTGCCAGGAAATACGGCATCATCTCTTCGCTCTGTTTCGGCCATCCGATATCGTTCCAGAAAACGCTTGGTGCATAATCATCTACCAGTTCATTCATCTGGTTGTATGAATAATCTGCATATGCAAATGTCGGGCTGGCTGTTCCAAACAGATCATCATCCTCAAAAATAGGATCATTTGCATACTGCCAGTCAATCAGTCCTGAATAATACAGCCCCATACGGATACCTGCATCCCGGACAGCCTCTGTCAGCTCACCGGTGATATTTCTCTTCGGTCCCATTTCCACAGAGTTAAAGTGTGTATACTTACTCGGGAACAGGCAGAATCCATCATGATGCTTGGTTGTCAGAACAACATACTCTGCACCTGCTTCTTTAAAAATCTCTGCCCACTGTTTCGGATCCCAGTTTTCAGCTTTCCACATAGGAATAAAATCTTCATATTTGAAATCTTTTCCGTATTTTTCCATATGATGCTCATATGTCGGGCCTTTTCCTATGTTCAGAGAATTATAATACCACTCTGCGTAAGGATTATCCGCAAACCACTCTTTGGAATCAACTTCTCCCAGTTCCCATGTATGTGGCGCAAAAGCCGGTACAGAATAAATTCCCCAGTGAATAAAAATTCCGAATTTACAGTCCTCATACCATTTTGGAACGGTATGTGTATTTACAGAGTTCCAGTTTCCTGTGTATCTTTTATTTCCCATAGTGTAATCCCCATAACCTTTCTGTTATACATAAGTTTTTGCTGATTTTCCTGTATTTTTCTGCCGGAACAGTTCCGACAGTATCCCCCGTTTATTCTCCGATAATTTACTCTATCGTGATCTTCAGTACCACCGGCATATCCCCTGCATCAACCGCTCCTCTTCCGCAGGAAATATCCAGTTCTTTGTTTCTTGCATATGACGGATGCAGATCTGTTCCAAGAATCTCAATATCCCTGATCGTAGATTTCAAAAGTTTCATATCATTTCCAAGAGATTTGATATGGATCTCTCCGTCTTCCGGCCAGTGAAGTACCGTTGCGTAAATATGGTTGCTCTTGCTTGTGAAACGAATATCCTCAGAAGTAAAATGCTTGTCATAAGTATCTGTGAAATGGCCTTCCGGAACCACCGTCGGACCCTCTCCAAATACTTTCCAGTATCTGGTTCCGTAAATTGCCTCTCCGTTTACTTTCAGCCATTTTCCCATTTCTCTCAGGATATGTGCATCTTCTTCCGGAATCGTGCCATCCGGCTTCGGTCCGATATTGAGAAGAAGTGCGCCATTTTTGCTGACTACATCGATCAGATCCAGAACTACATCTGAAGGTTTCTTGTAATCATTTCCGATGGTATAGCCCCAGGAATTCTTCGCTACAGAAGTATCGTTCTGCCAGAGATCCGGTGTGATATGGTCTAACTGACCTCTCTCCAGATCATTGACCGCACTGCCGTAAACATATGCGTCAAATTTTGCATCAATAGCAGTTTCTTTTCCCCACTGAGCAGAACGGTTGTAATAATATGCCGCAAATTTACGGAGATACGGTTTCCATGCATACTGCTGAATCCACCAGTCAAAATATACGATGGAAGGCTGATATTTATCTACAATCTCACATGTACGAACAAGCCAGTCCTGCATATGCTCCTCTGAAGGAGGATTGTCATAAATGCTACTGATATCTCTGCTGATTCCTGCTGCCGGTCCGTAAAGATCATCATACCCCGGATCATTGACATCAGATTCAGGAATCTGACGTCCGCCATTAAAGAACCAGTAATGCTCTGCTCTGTGAGTAGAAGCACCAAGTACCATTCCCTCTTTTTCAACTTCTGTTTTCAGTTCTCCGAGAATATCTCTCTTTGGTCCCATCTCTGCTGCATTCCAACGGCAGAGATCACTGGCATACATCTGGAATCCATCATGATGCTCAGCAACCGGAACAACAAATTTTGCGCCTGCTTCCTTAAAAAGCTCAGCCCATTCCTTCGGATCGAACTTCTCTGCTTTGAACTGCGGAATAAAATCTTTATATCCGAATTTATCCAGAGTTCCATATTTCTCTATATGATGCAGATTTTCTTTGGAGCCTTTCACATACATATTTCTGGGATACCACTCGTTTCCAAATGCCGGAACACTATATACACCCCAGTGAATAAAAATTCCAAACTTATCTCTTGCATACCACTTCGGAGTAGGATGCTCACAGAGAGAATCCCACGTATCGGTATATGGTCCCTGTGCGATCACTTCATCGATCAGGGAAAGATATTCTTCTTTTTTCATTTCACAGTCCTCTTTTGTGTTTTTATTCATATTTAACAGGTGTTTATATGTTACCATCAAATGTTTTAGTTGTATACGCTTAACAATTCACAAATAAAACGTTTCGTTTTTGTGCAATATACATATCAAAAAAAAAGCTCCGATGATGTTTTTATTTAAACTTCATCAGAGCCTTTTCTGTTTTTATATAGTATTCTCTTCGATCACTTTCTCGATCCGTCTCTTTACTTCTTCCGCAATCTCCGTTGTATGCATATCCTTATATTCCTCATAATACATTGGAGGAAGGATATGTACCTGCACTGTGATCTTCTCTGTGGAACCGGTATCAAAAGCTTTAAAAGAATCGATCAGCGCAACAGGAACGATCGGACATTTTGTCTTTGTCGCAGTCTTAAAACTGCCGCCCTTGAATGTTCCCGGGTGATTTCCGTTCTTACTTCTGGTTCCTTCCGCAAAGATCAGATAATTACGACCTGCCCTTACCTCGCGGATCACATTGACAATGACCTGCATGGACTGCTTCAGGTCTTCCCTGTCAATGATAAAAGCCTTCATGCAGGCAAAAACCTGCTTCAGGAATGGAATATCTCCCACTTCTTTCTTAGCTACTACAGAAAAAGGAACCGGGCAGGCTTTAATGATCGCCAGTACATCAAACAGTCCCTGGTGATTCGGAAAAAACATAAATCCGTTTTCCTTGGGGATGTTTTCCTGCCCATGCACATCAATATGGATATTTCCGCCTTCGATGGCATGCTCATCTACATGTCTCAGGAATGTGTATTTCTTCTCTTCCGGATAATCATCTGTATGCGCCGCATACCAGCAAAGTTTGATCCACCAGTAGGGAACAAAGATCAGATTCCTGATCACCATCAGCAAAATTCGCTTCATTCTTATGTCCTCCTGCCTGTTTTATCCGTTCAGTTTCCCTGCGATTTTATCTTCATATCCCGGATTCTTTTTCAGAAAGACCTCATAAGCCTTGGTATAGTCTGTATAAGTTTTGGTGGTCATAAATTTCTGATAATCTGCCGCAGCCTGCTGGCTGATCTCATCTGAGATCTCAGCCGGCGAATACAGATAATATTTCTTATCCTGCACTTTTACAAGGTAAGTACTGATGCACGGATATTCCTGGTCATTCTGCAGTACAAGATTATAGCGGATATAAACATACGTATAATTTTTACTCTCAGAAATGGCCTCACAGCTGTCAATATTTACATCCTTTGCTCCATGAGCCTGGAAATATTTGACCGTGGATGAAATCTCTGTTTTTGCCTCATCAGAAATCTTATCCGCACCATAACATTCCTGCATTTTTTTGTCCTTGCCTTCTACCGCAGCCTTGATATAACTTTCCACAAGCCCCTCCGGGGTTCTGTGGCTGATCCCCCCACAGCCTCTGGCTGCCAGGATGATCACCAGCAGTATCAGAATAACTCCTGCCAGTGTCGCCACATGGACAAAATTCAGTTTTTTGTTGGAATATTTCAGTTTTTTCACAGATTTTTTTCTGCGTTTCTTTTTTGTCGTCGTCATGACTTATCCTCGACCTTATTCTTCTTCACTGCCTGTGACAGTTTCATCTGCGGATATTTCTTCCTCGTTATCGTTGGTCTCTCCGTCAGCTTTTTCGGAATTTACCTCCACTTCCGGATCTTTATCTCTTACCTTGGCGATGCTTGCAACCGTTACACCATCTGTAAGATTGATCATCTTCACACCGGAAGTGATCCTTCCAAGAACTGAGATATCTGCACACTGCAGACGGATGATGATACCTTCTGTTGTGATCATCATGATCTCGTTCTCTTCGTTCACAGCCTTGGCTCCGACAACGTTTCCGGTCTTCTCGGTGATCTTGTAGCACTTCACACCTTTACCGCCACGGTTCTGGACAACAAACTCACTCATTGCTGTACGTTTGCCCATTCCGTTCTCAGAAACTACCAGCAGATAATCCCCCTGGGTATTCAGCTGCATGGCAACAACTTCATCACCATCTGTAAGATTCATACCTCTTACACCCATGGATGCACGGCCTGTGCTGCGGACATCAGTCTCTTTAAAACGGATGCACTGTCCGTCCTTGGTCACAAGAATGATATCTTTGTTATTATCGGTAGCTTTAACCTCGATAAGCTCATCATCGTCACGGAGAACAATCGCTGTAAGGCCTGTCTTACGTACATTCTCGTAATCTCTGATCGGAGTTTTCTTCACAAGACCTTTCTTGGTTGCCATCATCAGATAATGACCCTCTTCATATTTGCGGAGCGGGATCACAGCTGTGATCTTTTCTCCCGGTACAAGCTGCAGCAGGTTGATGATCGCAGTTCCTCTGGCTGTACGGCCGGCCTCCGGAATCTCATATGCCTTCAGTCTGTATACACGTCCGGTATTGGTAAAGAACATGAGATAATGATGGGTTGTAGTCATCAACAGCTCTTCAATATAATCGTCCTCAATGGTCTGCATACCCTTGATTCCTCTGCCGCCACGGTTCTGACTGCGGAAGTTATCAACCGTCATACGCTTGATGTAACCAAGCTTGGTCATTGCGATCACGGTATTCTCTCTCGGGATCAGATCCTCTGTGGAAATATCGTATACATCGTATCCGATGGAAGTCTTTCTGTCATCGCCGTATTTTTCTGCAACAGCGAGGATCTCCTCGCGGATCACACGGAGAAGAAGCTTACGGTCAGCGAGGATTGCCTGGAACTTGCGGATCTTCTCCATAAGCTCTGCATACTCGGCTTCCAGCTTCTCTCTTTCCAGACCTGTCAGTGCACGGAGACGCATATCCACGATTGCCTGAGCCTGAACGTCTGTCAGCTCAAAACGCTCAATAAGTTCCTGTTTCGCGATCTGTACATTACGGGAACCACGGATGATACGGATCACTTCATCGATATTATCAAGTGCTTTCAGGAGGCCTTCCAAAATGTGGGCTCTCTCCTGGGCTTTATTCAGATCGTACTGTGTTCTTCTGCGAACAACATTCTCCTGATGTTCCAGATAATACTCCAGCATCTCTTTCAGGTTTAGAACTTTCGGTTCCATGCTTCCATGATTCGGAACAAGGGAAAGCATGATCACGCCAAAAGTATCCTGCAGCTGTGTATGTTTGTAGAGCAGGTTCAGGATCACATTGGCATTGGCATCTTTACGGAGATCGATGCAGATACGCATACCTTCACGGCTGGAATGGTCATTCAGGTCTGTGATTCCATCGATCTTTTTATCACGGACAAGCTCTGCGATCTTCTCGATAAGGCGTGCCTTATTTACAAGGTATGGAAGCTCTGTGACTACGATACGGGATTTACCATTGGGCAAAGTCTCGATATTTGTCACAGCGCGGACACGGATCTTGCCACGACCTGTACGATAAGCTTCCTCGATTCCTCTTGTTCCGAGGATGGTTGCTCCTGTAGGGAAGTCCGGTCCCTTGACGATCTCAAGAAGTTCTTCCATTGCTGTCTCGCGGTCTTCTTCCACAATGTTATCAATGATCTTAACAACGGCATTAACTGTCTCACGAAGATTATGAGGTGGAATATTGGTCGCCATACCTACAGCGATACCTGTTGTACCGTTTACCAGCAGATTCGGAAAACGTGCCGGAAGTACAACCGGCTCACGTTCTGTCTCATCAAAGTTCGGCTGGAAATCAACGGTATCTTTGTTGATGTCTGCAAGCATCTCCATGGAAATCTTGCTGAGACGTGCCTCTGTGTATCGCATGGCAGCCGCACCGTCACCATCCACGGAACCAAAGTTTCCATGTCCGTCAACCAACGGATATCTTGTTGACCACTCCTGAGCCATATTAACCAGCGCACCGTAGATGGAACTGTCACCATGAGGGTGATATTTACCCATGGTATCACCGACAATACGCGCACATTTTCTGTGTGGTTTGTCAGGACCATTGTTCAGCTCGATCATGGAATACAGCACTCGGCGCTGTACCGGTTTCAGGCCGTCTCTTACATCCGGCAGAGCTCGTGAGGCGATAACACTCATGGCATAGTCGATGTAAGATTCTTTCATAGTTTTTTCCAAATCCACTTCGTGGACTTTGTCAAAAATATTATCTTCCATTCTTCTTTATTCTCCTAGATATCAAGATTCTTGACGAATCTTGCATTTTCTTCGATAAATTCACGTCTTGGCTCTACCTTGTCTCCCATAAGAGTGGTAAATGTCAGATCGATCTCAGATGTGGCAGCCTCGTCCATAGTCACACGGAGAAGAATTCTCTTCTCAGGGTCCATAGTAGTCTCCCAGAGCTGTTCCGCATCCATCTCACCCAGACCTTTATAACGCTGGATCTTATTGTTTCCGTCACGTCCGATCTCGGTAAGGATATTGTTCAGTTCATCATCATCGTATGCGTACCATACTTTCTTGTTTTTCTCGACTTTATAAAGAGGCGGCTGTGCCAGGTATACATATCCCTGCTTGATCAGCTCCGGCATAAAACGATACAGGAATGTCAGAAGCAGTGTTGCGATGTGCGCACCGTCAACATCGGCATCGGTCATAATGATGATCTTATGGTAACGAAGTTTGGAGATATCAAAATCCTCATGGATTCCGGTTCCGAAAGCAGTGATCATGGCCTTGATCTCTTTGTTTCCATAGATCTTGTCCAGACGTGCTTTTTCAACGTTCAGGATCTTACCACGAAGTGGAAGGATCGCCTGTGTGGCACGGTTTCTCGCTGTCTTGGCGGAACCGCCCGCGGAATCTCCCTCTACGATATAGATCTCGCAGTTCTCCGGATTCTTGTCCGAACAGTCTGCAAGTTTTCCAGGAAGAGACATGCTGTCCAGTGCGGATTTTCTTCTTGTAAGGTCACGGGCCTTTCTGGCTGCTTCTCTGGCTCTCTGTGCAAGAACAGATTTCTCAACAGTAGCCTTGGCAACTGCCGGATTCTGCTCCAGGAAAATCTCCAGCTGCTTGCTTACAACGCTGTCTACCGCACCTCTTGCCTCGCTGTTTCCAAGTTTCTGCTTGGTCTGTCCCTCAAACTGCGGATTCTCGATCTTAACGCTGACGATCGCGGTCAGACCTTCACGGATATCATCACCGCTTAAGTTCGGCTCGCTGTCCTTAAGAAGCTTATTCTTACGTGCGTAATCATTGAATGTATTGGTGATCGCATTACGGAAACCGGTAATGTGTGTACCGCCCTCCGGTGTATTGATATTATTTACAAAACCATAGGTATTCTCTGTATAGGAATCATTATGCTGCAGAGCAACCTCTACAGATACACCATCCTTCTCACCTTCACAGTAAATGATCTCCGGGTAAAGTGCCTCTTTACTTCTGTTCAGGTAGCTTACAAACTCACGGATACCACCCTCATAGTGGAATACCTTCTCGCGCTCCTGGCCCTCTCTCTTATCTTCCAGCACAATGCGAAGACCCTTGGTCAGGAAAGCCATCTCACGAAGTCTCTGTTTCAGGATATCGTAATCATAAACGGTCTCCTCAAAGATCTCCTTGTCCGGAAGGAAATAAACCTTCGTTCCGGAAAGCTCCGGATCACAGTCGCCTACAACCTTCAGCGGATACATGGTCTTGCCACGCTCATATCTCTGTTTATATTCTTTACCCTCGTGGTAGATAGTAACCTCCAGCCACTCGGAAAGTGCATTTACAACCGATGCACCAACACCGTGAAGACCACCGGAAACCTTATATCCTCCACCGCCGAACTTACCACCTGCGTGAAGAATGGTAAATACAACCTCAACTGCCGGAATACCAGCCTTATGATTGATGCCAACCGGGATACCACGGCCATTATCTGTAACGGTAATGGAATTATCCGGATTGATATCTACATGAATCTCCGTACAAAAACCAGCCAGTGCTTCATCGACTGCATTATCCACGATCTCATATACGAGATGATGAAGTCCACGGCTGGAGGTACTTCCGATATACATTCCAGGCCTCTTACGTACGGCTTCCAGTCCCTCCAGGATCTGGATCTGATCTGCGCCGTATTCTGTATTCTCTGCGCCCATGTCATTCCTCCTGTTCTTGTCTGTCCGGACGTGTTTGAAAATTCATTTCTGCAGAACCACAGCAATTTCAGAAATTACTGCACCATACCCTGATCCATTAATTTCAGCAAATATGGTATTTTCAAATTTTGCAGAAAGCAATTCTCAAACCCGCTCCAGAAGTGTCATTTATACCTGTAAAATAAACGTTTTTTACATACGAATACAGAGTTTATTGTAGCACAAAAAAGCCTGTATTTCCACGCAAAATCATAGGAAATACAGACAAAAAAGTATCTTATTAAATGCAATCCAAAAGTCCAGCACAATATGCTCTTAAAATGTATAAAATATTCAGCTACTCTTGTAAAAGCCCGAATTCCTTTAATAAACTCTTCTGGTATTCCGGATCTGATGCAGATTTTATAATATCAGATGTCCTTCCCAATTTCGCAAGACAGAGGATCAAACTGTTAATACTATGTTCTCCCTGCTGCATCCCCTGCTGCATCCCCATTCCATAGCCCTCATCATAACCAGCCTGTAAACTGTTTCTTATCTTCTCTTCAATCTGATCCTGTATGATCCGATTTAACGCTTCGCACATACAATCCGCCTCCTTGAATTTTTCTTCATTAGCCCTTACGATCATCTGCATAACTGATTCGTATAAAGGATTTTTCTGCTTTTCTCTGTATTCATTGAGAAGCCGTTTCATATCTTCCTTATCTTTTATTCTGTCCGTCAGACTTCTCAGCCACAGATTTTTCTCTTTGGATAACTGCTGTGTTACAATGACCTGGATTGGAATTTTAGGTCCTGATACATAGTAAATCCGCTCTGCCTCCAGTTCTATCTGAATATCAGCAAAAAATGCAGGGTGCCACTGCAGTGGTTTAGAGCTGTTTGTTCTGTTTTCGTTTACAATCATACACGACTCCTCTGTTCTGATTTCAAGGAGTCTCATCTGAAAACTCCTGCTGAAAAATGGAAAAAAGCATGAATTTTCTGAGATGACAGGCTCTCTGCCTGATATATGAAATGTAATAGAAAAATAAGATTGTTTTTAGAAAAATATGCTTTCAAGTTTTGATAATCTCAGCTTACCACAATATGGTCTATACTGCAAGCAAATCATTTCGACAAAATCCGCACAGTACGTTTTATGTCACTGTTCACTAGAATATTCCTCGTGGCATTTTTTTTGCAGGCAAAGATCACAAAAAAGCTGCATATGTTTCCCCGCTCTCGGGTCACAACATGCAGCTTTTCGTTTGTTTATAAATATGTTTCCTATGCTCCCTGCCTCAATTTTCGTCCGGTCATTCACTGGAATCCTCTCCATCCAGCAGAGCCTTATAAATATCCCTCTTGGAAACACCACGATCCCTAGCGGCAAGCTTCATAGCATCCTTTCTGGAATTCCCCTGCTGCTCATACATCGCCACATGCTCCGCAATGGAAACCTCCTCCCAGGAAGCACGCTTCTCCGCTTCCATTTCACTGCGGCTTCTGCCCTCGATCACAAGGACACACTCACCCAGTGGCTTCTCATCTTTATAAAAATCCATCAGATCATCGATCGTCGTCCGAAACGCCGTCTCATGTTTCTTGGTCAGCTCCCTGCAAAGAGTCATCCTGCGGTTACCAAGTGCCTCTCTGAGCTCGCCAAGGGTCCGTACAAGCCTGTGAGGCGCCTCATACAGGATAATAGTCCTCGTCTCGCTGGAAAGCTCTTCCAGAATCGTTTTTCGCTCTTTCTTATCCGCCGGAAGAAACGCCTCGAAGGCAAAACGCCTGGTATGCAGACCTGACAAAGTCAGAGCAGTAATACAGGCAGCAGGCCCCGGCAATGAAGTCACCTCAATACCAGCTTCGTAACACATAGCTGCAAGTTCTTCTCCAGGATCTGAGATACCCGGAGTACCTGCATCTGTGATCAACGCAATGTTTGTGCCTGAGAGCATTTTTTCCACAAGAACGTGACCTTTATCGATCTTATTGTATTCGTGGTAGCTGGTCATGGGGGTTTTTATATCAAAATGATTCAGAAGTTTTATGCTGTTGCGGGTATCCTCCGCAGCGATTAAGTCCACTTCCCGAAGGGTTCTTAGTACTCGAAGGGTGATGTCTTCGAGGTTTCCTATGGGGGTGGCGCATAAGTATAGTTTTCCGTTTTGTTTCATATTTTCCTCTTTTCTCGCTTGACCGCGGGGAGTTGTTTTCCACTTGGCCGTGGGGGAGTTGTTTTGCTTAACCGCGGAGGATATTCCACTTAACCGTGGGGGATATTCCGCTTGACCGCGGGGGTTTGTTTAAGTTTGGGAACTTTGAAAACCGCAAAGGGGCCGCAAAGCCGCGCCCCCTCTGCACACCCCTTGGGCTTTTTTTAAGTAGTGCAAGGGATTCGCTGTTCTTATTTGTTGACTTGTGTCTGTATGCTTCGGTATTCAGCGCGCTACGCTGTGCCGATGTTGTTTTATTTCTTCTCTTTCTCTGTGGTTCACTTCTGGCAAGGTGTCTGTATGCTTCGATACTCAGCGCGCTACGCTGTGCCGATGTTGTTTTATTTCTTCTCTTTCTCTGTGGTTC